>NZ_JBWONM010000203.1:0-4118 GCF_056450045.1 Hydrogenivirga sp. | reverse complement strand
ACCTCTTGACAACGTAGCCCTCTATGGGACTCCTCAGAGTCGTCTCCTTGAGGAGGTTTTCCACATCCTCTCTCTTTTTGAGGAGAGCTTGCCTCTGCCTCTCAAGGGCTTGAACCCTCCTGTCTATCTCGTAGGTTTCCTTGAGCTTCGCCCTCAGAACATCCTTTCTGGTGAGGAATACCTTAGTGCTCTCCTCAAGAGACTCAATCTCCTTCTTGAGAGACTCCATTTGGGTGTCAATCTCCTCAAACCTTCTGGAGGGAACAACCCCTTTGGAGAAGAGCCTGCTGAACCTCTCCCTGTCCCTTTTGAGCTGGCTTAGCTTTACCTTGAGAGCCTCTATTCTGCTCCTGTTTGCCGAGACCTGTCTGTCCACGAGCCTGAGGTTAGCTTTTATCTCTTCCCTGAGAGCTTTTGCCTTTATCTGGAGAGCCTCCTTCTCCTTCTCAATCCTCTCTATGCTCTTCTCAACCTCTTCCAGTTTAAGCCTGTAGTCCCTGTCCTCAATCTTTGCGAGAGCCTCCCCCTTTCTCACCCTGTCTCCCTCTTCCTTGTAGAGCTCTACAATCCTTCCAGATACCCTCTTGAAGGCGAGCCTGGTAAGGCTGTCACTCTCCACGAAGACCGCATTGGATATGGCGTGGGTGAGCCTGTAGTGTATCCACCTCACCGCTACTATAGAGAAGGCAAGCGCCATGAGTATGAGGATGAAAAGCCCCAGCTTCCTTTTACCCATCGCCTATCACCTCTTTGAGCTTGAAGAGCTTCTTTGTGAGCTCGTATCTCTCAATCCTGAGGGTGTTCTGAGCCCTAATCAGATAACTCTGGGCGTCAAGCACCTCCGTGTTGGTTCCAAGCCCAGCTCTGTACTTCTCCCGGGCTATCCTGAGGTGCTCCTTTGCGTCCTTGAGTTGCTGGCTTGCCAGCTCTATCCTTGACCTGACCGATTCTATATCCTCAAGGACATTGTCAAGCTCAAGGTAAAGCCTTTCAAGGGTGTCCCTGTATCTCTCAAGGAACTGTCTCTTTGCTATCCTGCTCACCTCAAGGGCTCTGAACCTCCTCATCCCGCTGAAGAGGTTCCAGCGAAGGGCGATGCTTATCAGATACCTGTCCTTCGGGAAAAGGTCTGACTCTTCCGTCCTCTGGTAGAAGGCTTCAAGGGAGACTATTGGATAGAAGGAGGATTCGGAGAGCTTTATGTAGTCTTGGGAGAGCTCCAGGCTACCTTCCATGTACTTCAGGAGCGCCCTCCTCTCACGGAGTCTTCTCCTGAGCTCCTCCCTGCTGAGGGTAAGAAGTTCCTCGGGGGCTTTCAGGCTGTCCTCCTCAACGTCCTCCACCTTCTTTCCCGCAAGGTAGGAGAGGCTGTCAAGAGCCTTCCTGAAGTTCGCCTCAGCCCTCGCTATGTCCTCTTTGACATCGTAGAGCTTTACCTGAGTTTCCAGAACGTCTTTGAAGGCAACTATCCCCTCCTTGTAAAGCTCCTTTACATCTCTCAGATGTGCCTCCACGAGCTCAAGGTACTTTCTGTATATCTCAAGGGTAGCCTTCGCCTGAAGGGCTGAAAGGTAAGCGGACCTCACATTGTAGAGGAGCTCCTTCTCCTTCTCCCTAACTAGGAAGCCCTGAAGGTTCTCAGACCTCTTGGCTATCTCATACTCCCTGAAATCTCTGAGGTTGAATAGGTTTTGAACAACCTGAAGGGTAAACTTAGGGTAACTTCCCTTCTGAAAGACGAACTCCTGAGGCGGGAGGGGAGGAGCTCCGAAGGTGAAGCTCTGCTTTTTGGAAAGGTTAAAAGAAGCCTCAAGGTTTATCTGGGGTAGGAGCCTGCCGAGCCTCTCAAGCCTCTCCTGTTTCTTCTTCTCCTGCTCAAGTCTCTCAACCTTGAGCTGGTGAAAGTTCTTCAGCGCCGACTCTTCCAGCTCCTGCAGTGTTATGGAAAAGGAAGCTACACAGAGGGTCAGGAGAAGAGCCCAAGCTCCCTTAAGACCTCTTTCCATCTACCTATCACCTCTCTCTCGCTCAGTATCGCTTCCTCAACAAAGTGCCTCGCAGTGCCGATGATTATCTCCGCCTTAAGGTCTGGGTTCTCAACCCCGAGGAGCCGGAGAGCCTCCTCAAGCCTCCCCGTAAATAGTCTTTTGCCTTCTCTATAGAACTCCTGAAAGGAGTTGCTTGTACATATCGCCTCAAAGAAGAATATCTTTGCCAGCTCCTTCTCCCTCACTATGAGCTCAAAGCTCCTCAGAAAGACGAGCTCATTGCCCTCATTGGTCTTCCCTTCCCTAAGGAGGGATATACCATTCTCTATCAGGGACAGAACCTCCCTTCTTATGGTTGAGAGCATCTCAAGGAGGAACTCCTCCTTTGACTTGAAGTAAAGGTAGAAGGTCCCGTGGGCTAATCCAGCCTCGGAGGTTATGTCTGAAATCCTCGTGCTGTGGTATCCCTTCCTGTATATAACCTTCTTACCAGCCTGCGTGAGCCTTTCCTTTGTGCTTAATGACTGACCCATCAGTTATCAGTATATTAGCACAAAAAGGAAATCACTCGTCTTTGTACTTCTCCCTTATCTCCATCACCCTATCTATGTTGTCCATAAATATGTCCACGAGATTGGGGTCAAAGGACTTTCCCCTCAGCTCTCTCATATAATTCAGGGTTTTATCAAGGCTCCAGGGCTCTTTATAGGGTCTCTTTGACATCAGGGCATCAAAAACGTCCGCTATCGCCGTTATCCTTCCCCAGAGGCTTATCTCCTCACCCTTCTTGCCGTAAGGATAGCCCGTCCCGTCCCACTTCTCGTGATGATCAAGGGCGATAAGAGCTGCCATCTGAAGGAGCTCGCTTGAGCTGTCCTTGAGTATCTCGTAGCCTATTATGGTGTGCCTCTTCATGACCTCCCACTCCCAGTCGTTGAGCTTGCCCCTCTTGAGGAGTATGGCGTCGGGTATCCCTATCTTGCCTATGTCGTGCATCGGTGCGGCTATGGTAATGTTCTCGCACTTCTCCTCGTCAAGCCCGAGTTCCTGTGCCATGAGCCTCGCAAAGAGACCAACCCTCACTATGTGGTTGTAGGTCTCCGGGTCCTTGTACTCAGCCGCGTAGGAGAGCCTCATTACCGCTTCTCTGTATGCCTCCTTTAACTTCGCCTGAAGTATGGAGGTCTCTATGGCAGAGGAGGCATAGCCGCCGAGCAGTGTGAAGAGCTCAACATCTTCGTGGGTGAAGCTTCCCCTGAGCTTGTTGACAGCCTGAAATACGCCGAGGATCTCCCCCTTCTTGTTAAAGAGGGGTATGGCGAGGATGTTCCTCGTTCTGTATCCCGTCTCCCTGTCAACCTCCGGGTTGAACCTCGGGTCGGAGTAGGCGTCGTTGACTACGAGGCTCTTCCCCTTCTGGGCTACCCAGCCCACTATCCCCCTGTCCGCAGGAACCCTTATCTCATCAACGCCGTGGGCAACCTTGGTCCAGAGCTCTCCCTTTTCCCTGTCGAGGAGGAAGAGGCTACACCTGTCAACCTCAAGAGCCTCCCTCGCAAGGTCGGAGAGCATCACGAGGAGCCTGTCGGTGTCCTGCTCTTTGCTTATCCTCTCCGCAGCGGACAGAAGGAGCTTTATCCTCCCCAGCTCAGACATAGATAAATTTTACGCCCTGAAGGGAAGGATGTCACGGTACTCTTCACACCTCAAGGGCGACGGTAGCTGAGTTGTAATCCCTCACTTTTCAGGGATGACTGTAACGCTTCATATCTGAAGCTGACCCATGGGAACTCTGAAGCGACAGGTCGCAATCCCTCACTTTTTAGGGATGACTGTAACCATCACAACGGCGTTCTCTCTGAACATGCTCAGCTCCTTGTCGCAATCCCTCACTTTTCAGGGATGACTGCAACCCACAGAGAGCTTAAGCTCCAGAAAGACCAAGAATGTCGCAATCCCTCACTTTTCAGGGATGACTGCAACCCCTCTACACCAGATGGTATGAGGACAAGAAATTAAAGATAGTCGCAATCCCTCACTTTTTAGGGATGACTGTAACCATCACAACGGCGTTCTCTCTGAACATGCTCAGCTCCTTGTCGCAATCCCTCACTTTTCAGGGATGACTGC
>NZ_JBWONM010000202.1:0-6720 GCF_056450045.1 Hydrogenivirga sp. | reverse complement strand
CTGCTCTCTCTTGAGCTCGCCCTTCTCAAACCTGTAAACCAGGGCTGCGATCCTGTCCAGCTCCCTCTCCTTGTATCTCTTCCAGTAGTTCAAGCCGCCGACAAGGGCAGCTATCAGCACAGCCAAGGCTATCCCTATGAGGATATCTCTGCTAAGTATCATACCGTCATTATCTCCTCTTCCTTTGCCTCAAGGAGCTTGTTTATCTCATCTATGTACCTGTCGGTAAGCTTCTGGAGTCTCTCAAGTGCCCTCTTCTTCTCGTCCTCAGACACACCCTCAAGGTCCTCAATCATATCCTTGGCGTCCCTTCTTATGTTCCGGACAGCAACCCTCGCCTCCTCGGCAAGCTTGTGGAGCATTCTCACAAGCTCCCTTCTCCTCTCCTCCGTTAGAGGGGGGAGGTTTATCCTTATCGTGTTCCCCTGGGTGTTCGGGTTAAGAGCCAGCTCTTCCCTGATTACCTTCT
This sequence comes from Hydrogenivirga sp., assembly GCF_056450045.1. Lineage (NCBI taxonomy): Bacteria > Pseudomonadati > Aquificota > Aquificia > Aquificales > Aquificaceae > Hydrogenivirga > Hydrogenivirga sp. The sequence goes on along the minus strand of NZ_JBWONM010000202.1, from coordinate 6,251 downwards.
CTATCGCCGGAACGGCGTTGTTGTCCCAGACCTGTATGAGTATCTGGTTGTGCTCGGGTATGGATATCGTGCCGAGCTGTTTGAGGGGTACCTTTGAGCCGTAGTACTCCACCTTTAGCTCTTCCACTATAGCTGTTGAAGCTCTGCCCGTTCGGATACCGGCTATCTCACCCCTGAAGTGCTCCACACTCTTTTTCATATCCTTCTCGGTCTCTTTAAGGATATCTTCTATCTCCTGTACCATCTCCTTACCCCCTTACTATTATTATCCCCTTACGAGGGAGCCGATGTCTTCTCCCAAAACCGCAGCCCTTAAGTTCCCTTTCTCCTTTATGTTGAACACCACTATAGGTATCCTGTTCTCTCTGCACATGGTCAGAGCGGTATGGTCCATAACCCTTATACCCCTGTTTATGACCTCAAGGTAGGATATCTCCTTTATCAGCACCGCATCGGGATGTTTCTCAGGGTCCTTGTCGTATATCCCTCCAACCTTCGTAGCCTTCATAAGAACCTGGGCGTCTATCTCCGCAGCCCTGAGAGCTGCCGCTGTGTCCGTTGAGAAGAAGGGATTTCCAGTTCCCCCCGCGAATATGACGACCCTGCCCTTCTCAAGGTGCCTCACAGCCCTCCTCCTTATGTAGGGTTCCGAGACCTGCCTCATCTCTATTGCGGAGAGAACCCTCGTGGGAATATCAACGTGCCTCTCCAAAGCTGACTGAAGGGCGAGGGCGTTTATAACGGTGGCGAGCATTCCCATGTAATCAGCGGTCGCTCTATCTATACCTATCCCTTCTCCCTGAAAGCCCCTGAATATATTCCCGCCCCCTATGACTATGGCAAGCTGGACCCCGAGCCGGTGCACGCTCTTTATCTCATGGGATATGTACTCAAGGAAGTCGGGGTCAATGCCGTAGCCCTGTTCGCCGGCAAAGGCTTCCCCCGAAAGCTTCAGGAGTATGCGACGGTACTTGGGGGTTGGTTCATCCATCAGAGACCACCGAGCTCAAATCTGCAGAACCTCTTTATCTCCACACCGAGCCCTGATTCCTTTATAACCTGCCCCACCGTTTTCTTGTCGTCCTTTATGAAAGCCTGCTCAAGGAGAACCTTCTCCTGATAGAACTTCTTGAGCTTGCCCTGGACTATCTTCTCAAGGATGTGTTCTGGCTTTCCCTCCTGACGAGCTTGCTCCATGAGTATCTTCTTTTCCCGCTCAAGGGCTTCCTCGGGTATCGTCTCCACGCTCACGTACTCGGGTCTCATAGCAGCTATCTGCATGGCAACATCCTGAACGAGCCTCAGAACCTCCTCGCTCAGGGAGGGAGCTTTGAAGTCTAAGAGAACACCTATCCTGCCACCGCCGTGAACGTAGGAGTGGAGGTAGTCCTCCGTGTCGTACCTGCAGTATCTGGAGAGCCTTATGTTCTCACCGATCTTGGCTATGGCTTCTTTTATGAGCTCTTCAACGGTCTTGGAATCGTCCTTGTAGAATTTCTGACAGAGTATATCGGACCCGTCACCCTCTCTGTTTGCGTTCTCCTCAAGGCTGAGGACGTGCTCAAGGATGTCGTCGGCGAGTCTCTGGAACTCCTCGTTCCGGGCAACGAAGTCTGTCTCACAGTTCAGCTCTATCATCGCCCCTCTCTTTCTGTCCTCGGTTACCTTGACCCTTATGAGACCTTCCTTGGTCTCCCTGCTCGCCTTCTTCTCAGCCTTGGCGAGCCCCTTTACCCTGAGTATCTCCTTTGCTTTCTCTATATCTCCCTGAGCTTCCTCAAGAGCCTTCTTGCAGTCAAGCATACCGGCTCCCGTCATCTCTCTGAGCTTCTTAACATCGCTCATACTCACGGACATCTCCAACCTCCTATCACTCGTAATCAACCGTGTCCTTGTCTATCTCCTCGTACTTCTCGGACATGGCGACAGCCTTCTCAAAGAGCTTCTTCTCATCCTCCTCAACCGCAATCACCTTCCTTTCCCTCTTGGGAGCCTCCTCTTCGGCGCTCTCCCTCCTTGTATTGCCCTCAAGAACCGCATCCGCTATCTTCGTTGTAAGGAGCTTGACCGACTTTATAGCGTCGTCGTTCCCGGGTATAAGGTAGTCTATAACGTCCGGGTCGCAGTTGGAGTCCGCTATAGCAACAACGGTTATACCGAGCTTCCTCGCCTCCCTGACGGCTATGTACTCCCTGACCGTGTCAACCACCCAGATAAGGTCGGGTAGGGTTGTCATCTCCCTTATCCCGCCGTAGAGCTTGTTGAGCCTCTCCATCTGCCTCCTGAGCCTCCTGACCTCCGTCTTGGGCAGGACGTCAAAGACTCCTTCAGCCTCCATCCTTTCAAGCTTGTTAAGCTTCTGAATGCTCTTCCTGACAGTCTGGAAGTTCGTCAGGAGCCCTCCTACCCACCTCTCGTTTACGTAGAAGGCTCCACACCTCTGGGCTTCCTCCTTGATTATCTCCTTTGCCTGCCTCTTGGTGCCTACGAAAAGGACAGTTGCTCCCTGAGCGACGCTGTCTGAGACGAAGTTGTAAGCCTCCTCAAGGAGGACGAGCGTCTTGTTGAGGTCAATGATGTGTATCCCGTTCTTGACGCCGTAAAGGTAAGGCGCCATCTTAGGGTTCCAGCGGGACTTGGAATGTCCAAAGTGAACTCCTGCTTCAAGGAGTTCCTTCATTGATACAACTGCCATAGCCAAACCTCCTTGGGTTTTTGCCTCCCTTTCCCGATGAACCCACAAGGGCAACCCAAGCGGGAAAGGTGCGTTTTAGCCTTCTTATTATAACATCAGTCCTCAAAGAGGTGAACCTTGTGGGGGTCTATCCCGACGGTGATGCTCTCCCCCTCCTTGATATCAACAGGCTCCGACAGGAGAAAGATCTCCCCTGCCTCCGTGGATACCTGAAGGAGTACCTCCCTTCCCATGTAATCAATGGAGACAACCTTTCCCTTGAGAACTCCCCCGTCGGGAGGATTCAAGCTCATGTGTTCGGGGCGTACTCCGACCAGTATCTCCCTCAGGCTGGTATCCCTCAGGGTAAGAGCCTTGTCCTCGGGGAGCCTCAGCTTAGCGCTCCCAATTGCTATGAAGAGTCCCCCTTTCTCCCTCAGAAGTCTTGCCCTTATAAGGTTCATAGGTGGAGAGCCTACGAACGTGGCGACGAACCTGTTGGCTGGTTTTTCGTAAAGCTCCTGAGGACTCCCGATCTGCTCCACCCTGCCTTCCCTCAAAAGGAGTATCCTGTCCCCCAGGCTCATAGCCTCGCTCTGGTCGTGGGTGACATACAGGGTTGTTATCTTGAGCCTTCGCACCAGCCTCTTGAGCTCAATCCTCGTGTGAAGCCTGAGCTGGGCATCAAGGTTTGAGAGGGGCTCATCAAGGAGGAAGAGGTTGGGCTTCCTGACAAGCGCCCTCGCTATGGCTACCCTCTGCCTCTGTCCACCGCTGAGCTCCGCAGGCTTTGCCCTCAGGAGGTCAAGGATGCCGAGCAGGGAGGCTACCTCTCTGACGGATCTCTCTATCTCTTTCCCGTCCACACCTATCACCCTGAGGGGGAAGGCTATGTTATCAAATACGCTCATGTGGGGATAGAGGGCGTAGCTCTGAAAGACCATGGCAACGTTCCTCTCTCTCGGAGGTATAAAGACACCATCTTTGGGTGAGGCGACGAGCCTATCTCCGAACCATATCTCTCCGCCACTCGGCTTCTCAAGCCCGGCTACTAAGTTTAGAGCTGTTGATTTTCCGCTCCCGCTCGGTCCAAGGAGCACGAATATCTCCCCCTCCTCCACCTCAAAGCTCACGTTCCTGAGAGCCTCTACCCTTCCCCTCTCGGAGTAAAACTCCTTGCTCAGATTCGCTACCCTCAGCCTCATCCCTTTACAGCTCCTCTCGTCAGACCGCTGATTATGTACCTCTGAAAGAGTATAGTTAGGAGGACTATGGGAAGGGTTGTGATGACCGATGCAGCCATTATCGTACCCCAGGGTATCTCCCCGTGGAGCCCCTGAAAGAGGGCTATGCCCACGGGCACCGTCCTCGCCCTGTAATCGGTGGTGAGGGTGAGAGCGAGTATGAACTCGTTAAAGGAAAATATAAAGGATAGAAGAAAGGCGGAGAATACACCGGGAAGGGCTACGGGCAGGATTATCCCGAAGAGTATCCTCCACCTGCTCGCCCCGTCAACGAGGGCAGCCCTATCAAGCTCAAGGGGTATCCGTGAGAAGTAGCTCGTCAGAATCCAGAGGGAAAGGGGGAGGTTGAGGGATATGTAGGGAAGTATGAGAGAGCTGTAGGTGTTTATCCAACCAAGAAAGGACATCAGCTTGAAGAGATAACCAACTATGCTTATAGGGGGAAAGAGGGAGACGGCGAGAACGAAGAAGAGAAGAGAAAACCTTCCGGGGAAGGAGAGCCTCGTCACAGCGTAGGCTGCGAGGGAGGAGATGAGGACCGAGAAGAGGGCGCTCACGGAAGAGACTACCATGCTGTTGCGAAGGTAATCAATAAAGTGAAGGGACTCCCTCTGGAGGACCTCACTGTAGTTCTCAAGGGTGAGAAAGCCCATTCCCTTCCATACGGAGGTAGGGTCCTTTCCCAGACTTATCAGAAGCATATAAAGGAAGGGAAAGAGGCAAAAGAGAACCATGAAGCCTGAGCCAAAGGAGAGGAGCAGGAGCTTGATAGATCTCTCACTCACCTCGCCACCTCCGAAAGGAAACGGCTCGCCCTCACGTACAGGATTGAGAGGAGGAAGGCTATCAGGAAGAGGATCACAGAGACGGCGGAGCCGTATCCGAAGTCCCCTGCGAGGAAGTGCTTGTAAGCGTAAAGGGAGAGGGAAGTCGTTGAGCCGCCGGGACCGCCGTGGGTAAGGACGTAAACGAGGTCAAATACCCTAAGGGCATCAACACTCCTGAAGAGAAGGGCGACGACGGCAACGGGCTTGAGAAGGGGAAGGGTTATCCTGAAGAACCTCTGAAAGAGGTTTGCTCTATCTATCTGTGCCTGGGCGTATATCTCCTCGGGTATAGCCTGCAGTCCAGCGAGGAATATTATGGCTACGAAGGGCGTCGTCTTCCATACATCGGATATAACGAGAGCTGTAAAGGCTCCGAGCTCAGTCCCAAGCCAGTTCACCGGTTCATCTGTTATCCCCAGCTTTAGGAGGAGTAGGTTGGCAAGACCGTAGTTGTAGTTGTAGATAAGCTCCCACACCCTCGCGGAAACGGCGAGGGGAACAGCCCAGGGTATGAGGAGCACAGCCCTCAGAAGACCCCTGAAGGGAATCCTCTCGTTTATTATCAGGGCAAAGGCGAGACCGAGGACCATCTCTAAGGGAACGGAGACGAAGACGAAGAGGAGCGTAAACCTCAGAGACTGCCAGAAAGCTCCGTCTCTCAAAAGCCTTACGTAGTTTTCAAGGAAGACAAACTCCCTCTCAAGGAAGGTCACCTCCCTGTAGGTGCTTATCAGGAAGGTCCCTACAACCGGGAGAAGGATAAAGATTGAGGTGAAGAGTATCAGGGGCAACAGGAAGGTAAAGGCGTCCCTTAGCTCGTCAGAGCTGTACCTACCGAGAGTACCTTTCAACAACCTCCCTAACCTCCTCCTCCGCTCTCCTGAGCGCCTCTTCAGGACTCAGCCTGCCGGACAGGGCGGCGTTCAGATACTTCTGAAGAACCTCCGACACCTGGGTGTAGTAGGGAAAGACGGGGCGGGCGACCACGTAGTTGAAAACCTCCCTCAATACCTTGAAGTGGGGCATCCTTTCAAGGACCTCCCTGTCCTCGTAGACATCGGTCCTGCCCGGGTTCCAGCCGAGGTTAAGGGCGAGCCTCTTCTGGACTTCGTAAGATAGGACAAACTTCAGAAACTCAAGGCTCTCCCTCTTGGTATCGGAAAACCTTGAAATGCCTATGTGCCACCCTCCGAGGGTTGATGCCCTCTTCCCACCCCTGAACTTTGGAAGGGGTGCTATACCCACCTTTCCCCTCACCTTTGAGTCTTTGCTCTGATGGAGTGCCCAGGCGTAGGGCCAGTTCCTCTCAAATAGGGCGTTCCCCTTCTGAAAGAATATCCTTACCTCCTCTTCCTTCATCTCGGTGTAGGTGTTGGGCGGGGATATGTGGTATCTGTGAATTAGGTCCCGCATGAAGGTGAGAGCTTCAACGTTTTGCTCCGTATTCAGGACAAGCCTTCCTTCCCTGAAGGTCATCCCACCTCCCCTTGAGGCTGCAAACTCAAG
>NZ_JBWONM010000201.1:0-3710 GCF_056450045.1 Hydrogenivirga sp. | reverse complement strand
TTCCCCTCACCCTGCTGAATATCTTCTCAACCTCTTCTTTGGTGAGAGCCTTGGGGTAGGAGGGGGTCTTCCTCGCGTTGAGCTCCTCCCTTATCTCCTCTATAGCCTGCTCAATGTCGGTGTACTTCTCCCTGTCTATGTACTCCCTCCTGAGGAGGAACTTGAAGAAGTGCTTCAGCGCTGATAGGTTTGCCAGCAGGGAAGTGGGAGCAAGCTCGGAGCTGTCCACATACTTGAATATCTGAACCGAGGAGAGGTTAAGGATTGAGTTTTCATCCCTGACATCAACAGCCTGAAGGAAGGAGGATATGTGCCTGATGTAAGCTTCTGTGGTTCTCTGGCTCTTGGTTCTCGCAAGATTTCTCTTCCAGAGCTCAAGAACCTCCATTGTTATAATTATAGGAGAGAACCCGTGGATAGATGTAATTACCCCATTCACAGGCTGAAACACGATGTATTCTCCCTGCTCTTCAAGATAAAGTCATCCCTTGAGCTCGTATCTGAAGAGGATGAGCTCCTCTCAATTGCCCGTGAAAACCTCCATTCCCTTGAAAGAGTGCTCCGCAGGGTTATGATCCTGAGCAGGCTTGCCCGGGGTGAGCATCCCTTCAGGGAGGAGGAGACAAACCCGTGCCTTCTTGTAGGAGAGGTGCTGGGTACTGCCCTTGAAGAGGACACGCTCATAAAGACCGACAGCTCGCTCCTGACGGAAGCTCTTTACTCTCTAAAAGACGTCCTCGGGAGAAACTACAGCCTGAGCTGTTCCAAGGATGGCTTCTCTCTTGAGGGAGAGCTAAATCTGCGGAGCGAGATAGAGAGGTTCTACCTTGAGTTCTTCCTCTGTGTGCTTTCCTCTCTCGGGATGAAGGTAAAGCGGGAAGGCTCTAAAATAGAGGTAAGATGGCGAGGGTGCTCGTAGTTGACGACGACCCGCAGGTTTTAAAGCTCATAGAAAGGGGGTTAAAGGGACGCTACGACGATGTAGTTACAACCCAGTCCCCTGAAGAAGCCCTCAGGCTCGCAAAGGAGGCGGACGTCCTACTTATAGACCAGAGGATGCCCCAGATTCTGGGTCTGGAGTTGATGGAGGAGGTTCACGGGCTATATCCCGATAAGCCCGTTATCATAATGACCGCCTTCGGCGGTGTAGAGGAAGCCGTGGAGAGCATAAAGAGAGGTGCCTTTCACTACGTAACCAAGCCCATAAACTTTGATGAGCTTCTGAACATTCTTGCAAAGGCACTGGAGATAAAGGAGCTAAAAGACAGAGTAAAGAGGCTCAAGGAACTCCTCGGGATGGACATAGTTGCGGAGAGCTCCGCTATGCGGAGGGTTGTAGAAACAGCCCGCAAGGTGGCTCCCTTTGATACGACCGTTCTTATAACCGGAGAGAGCGGAACCGGGAAAGAGGTACTTGCAAAGTTCATCCACAGGAACAGCAGGAGGAGGGAAGGACCCTTTGTCCCCGTGAACTGCTCCGCCATACCCGAGAACCTCCTTGAAGCTGAGCTCTTCGGCTACAGAAAGGGAAGCTTTTCGGGAGCCTACACCGATAAGAGGGGCATAGTTGAGGAGGCGCAGGGAGGGACTCTCTTCCTTGACGAGATAGGAGACCTTCCCTTACAGCTTCAGGTGAAGGTGCTCAGGTTGATTCAGGAGAAGGAGATAAAACCCATAGGAGACACAAAGCCAAAGAAGGTTGACGTTAGGATGATCTGTGCCACCAACAGAAACCTTAAAAAGCTCGTTCAGGAGGGAAGGTTCAGGGAGGACCTCTTCTATCGCATCAACGTGATACACATACACATCCCCCCTCTCAGGGAGAGGAAGGAGGACATCCTCCCCCTGGCTTACTACTTCATAAAGAGAACAGCGGAGAAGTACGGAGTTGAGGCGAAGGTCCTGTCGGAGAGGGCTAAGAGGGAGCTACTGAGTTATGACTGGAAGGGTAACGTCAGGGAGCTTGAGAACACGATAGAGCGGAGCTTTATACTGAGCGGACCCAAGACGATAGAGAGGATATACCTTGAGGAGGACAACGATACATCTGTATCAGATTCATACAGCGGTATAAAGCCCTACCACGTTGCTAGGGAGGAGTTTGAGAGGCGGTACCTTGAAAGACTCCTTGAGGTGGCGGAGGGTAATATATCAAAGGCTTCAAGGCTCTCGGGAAAGACGAGAGCTGAGATCTACAGAATGATGAAGAGATACCACATGAGGTAAAGCTGTTCTAAACCGATACATACCGAACATCTTTTGGTTACAAAAATTCCCGTTTATCAATCACTTGCTATTTTGGCACGATTATTGCTATAAAAGGGTAGAGAAAGAAAGGAGGTGATGGCCATGAAGAAGAAGGCTTTGATGCTTGCGGTCCTGAGCACAGGACTTCTCTTTTCCTGTGGGGGAGGTAGCTCCGGGACAGATAATGAGACCACGGAGCACGGAGGTGGAGGTAATAACCTCGGTGCCCAGTTCGTGAACGTGAGCGGACAGCTCACAAGCCAGACCGCCACGGGCTTCAGCGCCCAAGCCTGCAGTGTATCGGTAAACCGTGAAATACCCGCCTACGTTGTGGCTGTTACCGTTGATCAGAGCGGCAGAGTGAACGCCGCAGGGTCTTCCATCGATCCATCCTGTAACTTCAGCCTTAAGCTCAACAAAGCCTATGCCTACGCCTTTGCTCTCTTTGACTCAAACTATAAGCCCATAGCCGTCTTCATTTACAACAATGGAAAGGCTCTGAAGTTCTCCGGGGATGTTTACATAAGTGCGATCGCAAAGGATACCAACAACGATGGAATTCCCGACAGCGTTGAGGTCTCTGTTGACAACCCCGGCAACGTCCAGATTGCCAGTGCAAACATACCCGATCCCACAGACCCAAACAATGCAGGCACCTATGACAGGAACAATAACGGGACTCCGGACATGATGGAGGACCACGATAGGAACGGAAAGCCCGACTGTATGGAGGACAAGAACGGAAACGGGCATCCCGACTCTCTTGAGGACTGGGACCGCAACGGTATACCCGAGGGCTTTGAGGATGAGAACGGAGACGGCATCCCTGACCACGTTGAGGACAGCGACCACAACGGGCATCCCGAATACCACGACTGCAATGGAAATGGAAAGTGGGAAGACGAACAGAATGAAGGGTATGAAGGCGAAGAAGGGTATAAATGCTCCTCACAGGGCGGTGGAAATATGGGTGGCGGTAATACAGGAGGGGGAAACATGGGTGGAGGAGGTTCAACAACCGTGAGCTTCGCCAAAGACGTGTATCCGATACTGAAAGGAAAGTGTGCAGATTGCCATGGAAGCAACGGTAATTTCAGAGTAGGTGCGGATGCAAGCACGACATACACCAACCTTATGAACACAACTCCTGTCACGCCCGGCTATACATCCTTTATAAACACATCCAATCCTCCCCAGTCCCTGCTCCTCCTGAAGGCAACCAACACTCTCCCCCCCACTATCTCCCACGGAGGAGGGCAGGTCTTTTCAAAAAACTCCACCGAGTACCAGACCATACTCCAGTGGATACAAAGCGGTGCACCCAACAACTGAGGGGGTAAGTAGAATGAAAAGGCTTCTTCCCCTCGCCTTCATGCCTCTCCTTCTTCTCTCCTGTGGTGGGGGTCTGGGAGAGCTGGAAGGAGAAGATGATGATGATGGTCCTGTCCACTATCAGGGAGTGT
>NZ_JBWONM010000200.1:0-3798 GCF_056450045.1 Hydrogenivirga sp. | reverse complement strand
CTCCCTACATAACCGTGGAGGCTATAGGTTTTCTCTTTGGCTTTGATATGGTGGGTAAGACCCTCTTTCCCCTCGGCTACTCCCGCTTTAGAGAGAGGCTCTCTGAGGAGAAGCCCCCAACAAAGCTCATGGTGGACAAGCCTAGCAGGGAGTATGCCCTTGAGGTTATCGGGCTTCTCCAGAGGGAGTTGATAAGGAGGGCTCTGAGGGACAGATTTGGGATAAGAGACCTTGATGAGGATACCCTTGAGAAGATAAGGAGGCTCGCCCTTGAGGAGGAATCACCCGCGAAAGTGGAGGAGCTCGGCATATCGGAGGAGCTCCTGAAGGTCCTGAGGGAGGAGTACGGGATAGAGAGGGGCTACATGCGGATACAGATGGAGAAGCTGGCAAAGATAGGCTTCACCCTTGAGGAGCAGGTTTTCTTCGTTGAGAGGGCTCTGAAGTCTATCGGGCTCACGGACGGCTTCGGCAAGCTGGTTCTCGTGATAGGACACGGGAGCAGGTCGGAGAACAATCCCTACGAATCAGCTCTTGACTGCGGAGCCTGCGGAGGGGATCACGGATACATAAACGCGAGGGTCTTTACCCAGATGGCGAACAGTCCGAAGGTTAGGGAGAGGCTAAGGAAAAGGGGTATAGACATACCCGAGGACACCGTCTTCATCGCCTGCGAGCACAACACCACAACCGACGAGGTATATATATATGACACCCAGGACATACCCACCTCTCACCTTCCCTTCCTTGAGAAGGCTGTGAGAGACCTTGAGCTTGCAGGAAGGAGGTCTGCCAAGGAGAGGTGTGCGGAGCTTGAGGACGGCGATTGCTCTGAGGAGGAGAGAGCCTTCAAGGCTGTAAAGAGGAACTCCGTTGACTGGACCCAGGTCCGTCCTGAATGGGGTCTTTCGGGAAACTACGCCTTCGTTATAGGAAGGAGGGAGCTCACCCGCGGTCTTAACCTAGAAGGTAAGGTGTTCCTTCACTCCTACGACTGGCGTATTGACAGGAAAGGCTTCCTGCTTGAGATAATCCTCTCTGGACCTCTCGTCGTCGGCGAGTGGATAAACATGGAGCACTACTTCTCAACGGTTGACAACGAGAGCTACGGAAGCGGTAGCAAGGTATATCACAACGTCGTCGGCAGGTTCGGTGTCATGTCCGGAAACCTCAGCGACCTGAGGACGGGTCTCCCGGCTCAAACCGTTCTCAAGGGAGAGCTTCCCCACCACAGACCTGTGAGGCTCATAACCCTTGTGGAGGCTCCCCTTGATGTCGTTGAGGGTGCGGTCCAGAGGATAAGGAAGGTAAGGGAGCTCGTTCACAACCGCTGGATAAACCTTCTTGTCCTTGACCCGGAAAGGAGGGAGCTGCTCCTCTTTGACGGAGGGGAGTGGGTTAAACTCGTATCGGAGGTGAGTGTATGAAGAACCTCAATCTCTACACGATGAAGAAGGTAGAGGTGATAATTGAGGGTGAGCACCTTGAGTTCGTGACGGACCTCCTTGAGAGGGCTGGGGTTCCCGGCTACACGATAGTTCACAACCTCTCCGGAAAGGGAAGCCACGGCTTCCATGAAGGGCACCTTATGTTCAACGAAGAGGAGGTCCTCGTTATGGTTATAAGCGTCATGGACGAGGAGAAGGTCAAGATAGTCTTGGAGGGACTGAGACCCTTCCTGAACAAGCACTCGGGAGTTGTGTTCATCTCCGACGTGCAGGTGAGCAGGCTTGAGAAGTTCAAGAGATAAACTCCTCCACATCTTCAAAAGCCTTCTTGAGAGCTACGGTGAGCAGGGCTGGTGGCCTGTTGACCGAAAGTATCACCGGGAGCACGGCACAGACCCGAGGGAGGAGATAGTTATAGGTGCGGTTCTTACCCAGAACACCTCCTGGAAAAACGTGGAGAAGGCTCTTGAAAACCTGAAGGGCGCAAAGTGCCTGAGCTTTGAGGCTATACTCGGGCTCGGGGAGGAGGAGCTTCAGGGGCTCATAAGACCCTCCGGGTACTACAGGCAAAAGGCGAAAAGGCTGAAGGAGGTGGCAAAGCACCTGAGTCCCGTGGATAGGGTCAGGACAATTGAGAGAGAGGAGCTCCTGAAGATAAAGGGAATAGGAAGGGAGACGGCGGATGCCATTCTCCTGTATGCAGGGGAGAGAGCCTTCTTCGTCATAGACGCCTACACCAAGAGGATAGTGGAGAGGGTCTTTGGCTTCGGCGGTGATTATGAGAGCCTGAGGAGATGGTTTGAGGACAACCTGCCGAGGGACCTGTGGGTTTACAAGGAGTTCCACGCCTTGCTTGACGAACACGCCAAGAGGTTTTGCAGGAAGAGACCCCTCTGCGAGGGGTGTCCTATCACTCAGGTTTGTACTCAGCCTTTGAGGTAGCGGTCTCCCACAGGACCACCTTTACCACCTTAACCTCCCCCAGGAGTCCCGCCTCCTCAAGCTTTTTGCTCAGAAAATCGTAGAAGAACTTAGCAAGAGCCTCCGCTGTTGGACAGAAATCAACGGGAAATATCTTCATAGCACCGAACTTCTGGGCAACGTCCTTGAGCTCCGCATACATGGGGTCGCTCACGTCAATTATGAAGCTGTGGTCAATTGTGTCTATAAGCTCTTTAAGGGCGTTCTTCACGTGGTAGAAGTCCATCACCATGTCCTGTTCACTCAGTACATCGGAGCCGACGGTAACCTCAAGGACGTAGCTGTGCCCGTGGAGATTCACACACTTGTTCTGGGGGACTTCCACCTTCTTCGTGAACTCCGAGCCCCTTCCGTGGGTAAGGTTCTGCTTCCATACCCTGTGCCCCGCTTCAAACCTGAAGGTCTTGGATATCTCCCACCTCACCAGACAACAACCCTCCTGCACCTTTCCATCAGCTCAACTATCTCATCGTAGCTCTTCATCACATCTTCAGGAACCTTGAGTCCCCTCGCGAGGGCATCCTCCCTGCAGACGAACCAGCCTTTACGGGTGGGCCACCTCAGGACTCCGTCCTGGATGAGTATCACTATGTCCTCGTCGGAGAGGAGCTCCGAGGAGAAGTCTCCCAGCTTCCTCACAAGCCAGAGGGTGTTCACCATACGTAAACCGCCTCCGATTCGTTCACGAGCTCGCTTATCTCCTCTGCAGAGAGCACCTTAACCTCACGGACGAAGTCCGTCTCTTTCAGACCTCTCTCCTGCATGCTCGCATCCTCAACGATCAGCTCTATATTAACATGCTCAAGTATCTCGTAAAACTTCTCAAAGCTCTCAATGCCGAGCTCCTCCGGAGACCACTTCGTAAGGGTGTAAACACCGTCTCTTATGAACACAAAGGAGACCTCGTGGTTCATCCCAACGGCGACAGCTATCCTGAACGCCTCGTGCGCCTTCCAAGAGAAGGGGTCACCCTTGAGTATGAATACGGTCTTCATGGCTTCGTCTTCTCCTTAGGGCTCTCTCTGAGAAGAAGGTAGCTAACTGTTATCAGGAAGATGCCGAGCACAACAAGGGCGAATATGAGATCTGTATTCATGCTCTCTTCCTCCTCTTTCCATCAGTTGAATACTATCACCTTATCAAACTCTCCCATCAGTCGGGAGAGGTTGTAGGTTGAACTGCTCTCAGCCCACGAGGGGAGCTTATCAACGCCCCTCTGGTTCGCCGAATGGGCACAGAACATGACCCTGACCCCGAGCTTACCCAGCTCCTCAGCCTCAGGTCTGAGCAGGTAGTAGGAGCCGTTCCCCGATAGAAAGAGGGCAACCTCATGACCCTTCTGGGAGAGCCTCCTCACTATGTTGATTAT
>NZ_JBWONM010000199.1:0-19484 GCF_056450045.1 Hydrogenivirga sp. | reverse complement strand
CCTCCCTATCTCCTCCAGGTCCATCTGATTGGCAATGAGCTCCTCCCTTGTAGGCGTGTCTATGCCGTAGTAACAGGGTCCCACGACGGGCGGTGAGGCTATCCTCATGTGTATCTCCCTAACTCCCGCACGTCTGAGCATGTTCACAATCCTCTTTGAGGTAGTCCCCCTGACGAGGGAGTCGTCAATGACTATCACCCTCTTACCTTCAAGGACAGCCCTGTTTGGACTCAGCTTCATAAGGACCCTCAGATTCCTGAGCTCCTGGGTAGGCTCTATGAAGCTCCTTCCTACGTAGTGATTCCTTATCAGACCCATCTCAAAGGGAAGCCCCCTCTCCTCCGCATAGCCGAGGGCGGGAACGACACCGGAGTCTGGAACGGGAATTACAACGTCAGCCTCAACATCGTCCTCTCTTGCGAGCTGTCTGCCGAGTTCCTTTCTCACGTTGTAAACCCACTCCCCAAAGATGAAGCTGTCTGGTCTTGAGAAGTAAACGAACTCAAATATGCACATAGCTCTCCTTGAGCTTTTGAAGGGGTAGTAACTCCTAATCCCAGCCTCATCAACAACCACCACCTCACCGGGGGCAACCTCTCTCCAGAGCTCAGCCTCAAGGATGTCAAAGGCACAGCTCTCCGAGGCAAAGAGTATAGTCTTCCCCTTCCTCCCTATGCTGAGAGGTCTGAAGCCGTAAGGGTCCCTGCCGGCTATGAGCCTCCCCCCAAACATCATGAGGAAGCTGTAAGCCCCCTTGAGTCTTCCGAGAGCGTAGAGTATCCTTGGAAGGAAGCCCTCATCTCTTGGGTGGATGCTCACCCCTTCGGGCACACTCTCCTCACCGCTCTCAAGCAAGGCTAAGAACAGCTCCGTATCGGAGCTGTATTTGAAATCTATCCCCCTCTCCTCAAGCTCAGCCCTAAGGTTCACGTAGTTGATTATGTTCCCGTTGTGAACTACAGCCACCTCCCCGAGGGGTGTCTCTCTGACTATGGGCTGGGCGTTGATAGCTCCAGAATCTCCTGCGGTTGAGTATCTCACGTGAGCTATTGCAACACTACCCGAGAGCTGGCTAAGGTCCTCCTTGTTTATAGACTCAAGAACCCTGCCCGCCCTCTTCACCGTTCTCACCCTCTCACCGTCCCAGGAGCTTATACCCACACTCTCTTGTCCCCTGTGCTGAAGGGAGTATATCTGCAGGAAGGCGTACTGGGCAGCGTTAGGGTTGTTGAAGACTCCGGCAATCCCACACATAGCGAACGTATTAAATATATACGAAACTACCTCATCTGAACAGAAATACTGCTCAGCCTTCCCCTCAGTTGGACCGTCCCGAGGCTACCCTTGAAGCTCGCATCAACGTGGGTCTTCTCGGGGTCTTTGAGGTCCAGCCTAAGCCTTCCTCCGCCCCTGAGCTCCATACCTCCGTAAAGGAGCCTTCCCTTGAAGCTCTCCCCCTCAAAATCAAAGTCGGCGGAGTCAAGGGCTAAACCTCTGAGCTCAACACCTTCAGCCTTAAGTCTTCCCCACACACCCCTTTCTGATAGCCTAACCTCCCCCTCAAGGGATTTAAAGCCCGAGATACAGGTTGCATCCTTGAGATAGAGCTCAAGCTCCCTTCTCCAGCCGAGCCTCAAGGCGAGGCTCCCTCCACCGCACCTGCCGGAAAGACCTATCCCCAAGGGCGTGATGCTGAGGCGGAGCCTCTCCATCTGGGCGAGCCTCTCCCCTCCACGATAGAGGGTTGCCCCCTCAAAGAGAACACCGAAGGTCCTTTCCTCAACCCTCCGGGCAAAGAGGCTGAGACCAAAGCGGGACAGCAAACCGTCAAGGATAACCGCCTTTGGGAGGGAGTAGAGCAAAAAGAGGAAGGTAAGGTAGAGAAGGATTAGAACCAGGAAGGTGCTATAGATAATCTTCTTCCTCTTCATTCTCCCGCTTTTCCTCTTCTTCCTTCTTGCGTTCCTGAACCATCTCCTTCAGCTTCTCGGACATCTTCCTGTGCTCCTCCGTTATCCTGCTGAGCTCCTCAGGTGTTGATACGATGTAGGGCGTTATGAATATAAAGAGGGTGGTCTTGTCCTCCTGCCTTGTGTCCCTCCTGAAGAGCCTCCCAAGAAGGGGAATCTTCCACAGACCGGGGACGCCCTCTATGGTCTTCAGGGTCTTGGTGCTAACGAGTCCACCGAGTATAACCGTCTGACCGTTTTCAATCACGACGTCGGAGTTAACCTCCCTGTTGGAGGTTACCGGAACCGTGTAGCTGGTTGTACCTATCTGATTGGTCACGAAGTCAATTATCTCCTCAAGGGTCAGGCTTATGGTGAGGCGCAAGTTCTCTCCCGATATGCGGGGCGTTACATCAAGCTCAAGACCGACCTCCTTGTAGTCGTAGGTTATTATCGGCTGTCCGTTAATATCAAACTTGACGCCTTCGGCGTAGGGGACCACCTGACCCACCTTTATCACCGCTGGCTGGTTGTCCAAGGTGAGCACCTTGGGGTTGGAGACTATGTTGAAGCCCGAGCCGGTTTCAAGGAGGGAGAAGAGGAGAACGAGGTCGGGGAAGAAGAGGTCAACCCCTCCTACACTTATCGTCTTCCCAACGTCGGAGAAAACACCCATGAGGAAGTTCCCCGAGAGGAAGGAGCTGTATATGTCGGTAAGAGAGCTTCCCCCAAAAGAAGCTCCTCCTCTCTTGCCCAGAACCTGCCACCTTACCCCGATGTCAAGGAGGCTCCTCGTTGAAGCCTCAACCACCGTCGCCGCTATCAGAACCTGCTTCCGCCTTATGTCAAGCTTCGCTATCAGCCTCTTCAGCCCCTCATACTCGCTCCTAGTTGCGTAGGCTATTACGGAGTTAGTTCCCCTGTCAAAGCCTATCTTCATACCCTCACCCGTTGTTATGAAAGGAATGCTCCCCTGCTGCACAGGTTTAGGCTTAGGAGGTTTCCCTTTCCCCCTGACTCCCGTAGGTGGGGGAGCTGGCTTGGGCCTTGCCCTATGCGGTGGTTGGGTTCTGAGCCTTCCCTTTCCTCCCAAGAGGCTCTGGAGGGTTTCCGAGAGCTCCTCGGCAGAGACAAAGCTCAGGGGTATTATGTAAAAGCTCCTCTTCTCTGAAGCAACGCTCTCTGTGTCTATCTCCTTAAATATCGCACCTATGGTAGCCTGAACGTCCCGGGGAGCAAAGACCACGAGGGCGTTGGCTTCCGTGCTCGCCGAGACAACTATGGGTGAGCCGAACCTCTTGGTGAAGGCGGTGTTGAGGGAGGACACTATCCTCTGACCATCCTTGACCGAGAGGTATCTCAGCCTGTAAACCCTGACCTCACCCTCAACCTCCGGCTTGTCTATGCGGGTGAGGATGTCGCGAGCCTTCTTTATGTTCTCCCCCACGTCCGCCACTATCAGAGAGTTGGAGGGAGAGTGAACGGAGACCCTCGCAAAGGGAGAAAGGAAGGGTCTTACGGAGTTCATCGCAGTCTGGGCATCGGTGTGCCTCAGGTTAAACACAAGTAAGGCAAGTTCCCCTTTGGCGGGCTTTTTCCTGAGCTGAGCAACCGTGATAGCTTCGTTCAAAGGTAGAACCTTGACCGTCTTATCGGTCTCCACGACACCAAAGCCCTGCATGAAGAGAGCTGAGGTGAATACATCCCAAGCCTCCTTTATCTTCAAAGGCTTAGTAAAGACAAGGGTTACCTTTCCCCTGACAGCAGGGTCAACGACCACGTTCTTTCCAACGAGCTCACCCATAAACAGAGCAAGTTCCTTGACATCCGTGTTCTGGAAGTTGAGCAGGACCTCTCCCTTCCTCTTTGCCTCCTCTACGAGCCTCTCCCTCTCACCGGCTGTAAGTCCCCAAGAAAGGGCTATCAGAAAGAGCAGAAAAGCCACCACCCTGTTCATCTTTTCTCCTGAGTATTATATTTTCCCTTGTATGAATACGAAGCTTGAGCTTGAGACCCTCTACGAGGTCAGCAAGGCACTCTCCTCATCCCTGAACATAGAGGCAACAGTGCCTTACATACTCAGGCTTCTGAAGAAGCTCATGGGCTTTGACAGGCTCACCCTCACCCTCTACGACCCCTCTACAGACCAGATAGTTGTCAGGGCAACCTCCTCGGGGAGCCTTCGGGGGGACGGCTTCAAGAGAGGGGAGGGTATAACGGGAAAGGTCTGGAAGTACGGTATACCCATGGTCGTGCCGGACATATCCGAGGAGCCGGAATTCCTCAACAAGCTCTGGAAGAGGAAGAACCTTAGGGGAAAGAAGATAGCCTTCATAGCGGTGCCCATAAAGAGCGGAGGTAAGGTGGTGGGAGTTCTCAGCGCGGACAGGGAAGTTTCGGGAAAGGAGTCCCTTGATGAGCTCACCCGCTTCTTGAACATGGTCGCCACCCTTATAGCCAACAGCTTCTCCCTTGAGAGAAAGGTTCATGAGGAGAGGGAGGACCTGGAGAGCGAGAAGAAGGCTCTTGAGATGGAGATAAAGAGGGTTTACGGGGAGCTGAAGGTGGAGGGGATAGTCGGCAGGAGCAGGCAGATACAGGATGTCCTCAGCCTCGTTCACAGGGTTGCCCCGACAAACGCTACAGTCTTGCTGAGGGGGGAGAGCGGGGTCGGAAAGGAGGTCTTTGCAAGAGCTATCCATTTCTTGAGCCCGAGGGCTGACAAACCCTTCGTAGCTGTAAACTGCGCAGCCATACCCGAAAACCTCTTAGAGGCGGAGCTCTTTGGCTACGAAAAGGGAGCCTTCACTGGGGCTTACGGGACCAAGAAGGGAAAGTTTGAGCTTGCCAGCGGTGGGACTCTCTTCCTTGACGAGATAGGGGACCTCCCTCCCCACCTTCAGGTGAAGCTCCTGAGGGTTCTTCAGGAGAAGGAGGTGGAGAGGCTTGGGGGAAGCAAGCCCATAAAGGTTGATGTCAGGATAGTTGCGGCTACCAACAGGAACTTGGAGGAGATGATAAAGGAGGGGAGCTTCAGGGAGGATCTCTACTACAGGCTCAGCGTCTTCCCCATATTCATACCACCCCTGAGGGAGAGGAAGGAGGACATACCAGCCCTCGTAAAACACTTCCTCTCAGTGTTCGGAAAGGAGTACGGGAAGGAGGTCAAGGTGTCCCCCGAGGTCATGGACGCCTTCATGTCCTACAGCTGGCCCGGAAACGTAAGGGAGCTCCAGAATGTGGTTGAGAGGATGGTGATCCTTGACACGGACGGAGTGCTCACAGAGGAGGAACTCCCCAAGGAGCTTAGGAGAGATATACCTGTTCAGAGGGAGTTAAAGGGTGTGTCCAACGGAACGTCAATATGGGACATGGAGAGGAGGCTGATAGAGGAAGCTCTCAGGGAGAGCGGTTTTGTTATAAAAGAGGCTGCCAAGAGGCTCGGGATGACCCCAAGACAGGTCAGCTACAGGATAAAGAAGTACGGTGTAAAGTTACCCCGATGAAAGAAAGAGCCTATCTATCAAAGATTCTTCTCTATCCGATAAAGGGGCTTGACCCCGTTGAGGTGGAGGAGGCGAGGCTCACACCCACAGGCTCTCTGGAGCACGACAGGGAGCTTGCCCTCTTTGATGAGGAGGGGAACCCCGTAAGCGGTAAGAGGGAGAAGAGGATTCACGAGATAAGGAGCAGTATTGACCTCTCCACAGGCGTCGTGAGCCTCCTTTACAGGGGGAAGACCCACGAGTTCACCATTGAGGAGACGAGGGCTATGGAGGATTTCTTCTCGGAGATCTTCGGCTACAGGGTTCATCTCAGGAGGGACGAGGGAGGCTTTCCCGATGATAGAAGAGCCCACGGACCTACATTGGTGAGCAGAGCAACCCTAAGAGAGGTAGCGAGCTGGTTCGGTCTTGAGGAGGAGAACGCAAGAAGGCGCTTCAGGACCAACTTGGAGATTGAGGGTGTCCCACCCTTCTGGGAGGATCAGCTCTTGGGGAAGAGGTTTGCAGTAGGGGAGGTAGTTATGGAAGGAAAAGGGATATCAAAGAGGTGCCCAGTCCCCACGAGAGACCCCTTCAGCGGAGAGGTGACGAATAGCTTTGTAAAGACCTTCGTGGAGAAGAGGAAGGAGACTATGCCGAGCTGGTCCCCGAGGGAGGCTTTTTCGGACACCTACTACAGGCTGTGCCTGAACACCTCAGTTCTTGAAGGGAGCATGGTAAGGGTGGGAGACGAGCTCAGGCTGATAGGTTAGCGCCCAGAAGGGACCTCAGCTCCTCCCCTATCCTGACCACAGAACCGACTATCATAACGGCGGGAGTGTTCACCTGAGGAGGCTCCTTTGAGAGTTCCAGTAGGTTTGTAAAGATAACCCTCTCCTCCGGGGTGGTAGCCTTCTCCACAAAGGCGACGGGCTCATAGGGGTCCCTACCAGAGTTCAAGAGCTGAAGGGCTATCTTCTGCCTGTTCTTTACCCCCATGAGAACTACGAGGGTATCAATACCTCTGAAGGAGGACCAGTCTATCTCCCTGTTCGGGTGACCGTTCACTATGGCGACTGAGGAAGAAACGCCTCTGTGGGTAAGGGGTATGTTGGCTGAGGTGGGGGCTGCGAGGGCAGAAGAAAGCCCCGGAACCACCTCAACTTCAACACCTCTGTTCCCCAGATAGAGGAGCTCCTCCCCTCCCCTTCCGAATATGAAGGGGTCACCTCCCTTCAGCCTGACCACACTATCGTAAACCTTTGAGAACCTGTAGAGGAGTTCGTTTATCTCCTCCTGAGATATTGAGTGCCTTCCGTCCCTCTTCCCAACGTAAACCTTTAGGCAGTCGGGCTTAGCTATGTTCAGGACCTCCCTGCCAACCAAGGCATCGTAGAGGATTACGTCCGCCTCACTCAGGAGCCTGTGAGCCCTCAGGGTGAGGAGCTCCGGGTCACCGGGACCAGCACCGACTATGTAAACCTTCCCCATCAGGCAACCTCCTCCACAACGGAGGGCTCTACCTCCTTCTCCCTCTTCCCGTGGGTGACGTAGAGGGCAAGTCCTGTGAAGGTCAGCCCTCCAACTATGTTCCCTAAGGTAACGGGTATCTGGTTCCAGAACCACCACTCATAGAGACCTATGTTAGCCCCGAAGAGCATGCCTGTCGGCATCAGGAACATGTTCACGACGGCGTGCCCAAAGCCGAGGGCGAAGAAGGTCAGTATGGGAAGCCACATGGCTGCTATCTTGCCTATAACGTGCTGGGCTGTCATAGCCATAACCGCTCCGAGGGTAACCATCCAGTTGCACAGGATCGCCTTCACTATGGCGACGGTCCAGCCGTCAAGGAAGCCGAGCTTCGCGTAGCCGAGGGTGTTCGCTTCAGCCACCTTGGCTATCATCTTTCCCACAACGGGCTCCGGGACAGAACCCATCTTGGTAGCAGCTATGTAGAAGAGGAAGCCGTAGAAGGCTGTCCCCAGAAGGTGTCCCACGTAAACCCAGCTCCAGTTATAGAGCAAACGACCGAAGGTCGTCCTCTTCTCCAATAAAGCCAGAGGAACTAGGGCGAAGTTGCCGGTGACAAGCTCAAGTCCGAGAAGCACTATCATTACGAAGCCGAGGGGAAAGACGAGAGAACCAACTATCCTCATATCCGTCTGAGCAATAGCTGAAAAGGCAACGGTCACAACGTAGCCCAGCAGTGAGCCTGCCAGGAAACCCCTCACTAGAAGGTGCTTTGCGGAGAGCCCAGCCTTGTATGCTCCCGCCTGAATCATCTGCTCAACAACAGCTTCAGGCTTAACGTACCCCATGTTCAACCTCCTTTAGTAGATTTATCAAGACAGCCCTCAGGTTATCGGGACCTACCCTCTGGGCGAAGTCTGCAAAGCTCTCCCCCTCTTCCCTGTTCTCCAAGTAGTAGGAGACAAGAAGCTGAGAGGACTCCTTTACCCTGTCCAAGGGAAGACCCTGGAGGAGCTTGTACCCCTCCTTGTCTGTTGAGCCTCCCACAAAGACATCAACGGCGAGAACAGCCTCATCCCCGACCTTGGTCTTCGTACCTACGAAGCCTATATCACCGCATCCGTGCTGTCCACAGCCCTTGGCACATGCGGACCAGTGCATCCTAAGGGGCATGTCAAGCTTCAGGCTGTTTGATAGGTGGGTAGCCACCTCAACCGCATCGCTCTTGTTGGGGATAACGCCAAAGCCGCAGGTATCGCTTCCAGCACAGGCTATCAGGTGGGTCATGAAGGGAGAGCTGACGGTAGGATACCTCTCAAAGAACTCGTCGCCAAGGAGAGGGTCAAGGTTCTCCTCCGGAACGTTGGGTATGAAGAGGTTTTGATAAACAGAGAGCCTCAGCTCCCTGCTTCCATACTTCCTTGAGAGCTCAGCCGCTCTCCTGAGATCCTTCGCCTTTATCTTACCCGCAGGCACGACCGCACAGACAGCAAAGGTGCCGTTCCTGAGGTTCACTATTCCTTCTCTCTCTCCTCTGCTGTTCACGAGATCCTCTCCCTTTTGGGGCATAGCTTTGTAGAGCCTCTGCTCTATCTCCTCCCTGAACCTGTCCACACCCCACTCTTGCAAGAGGAAGAAGAGCCTGTTCTTGCTCCTGTTCTCCCTATCACCGAAGGTGGTGTAGATGTCAAAGATGGTCTTGCAGAGGTCGGGAACTTCGTAAGGTTCCACGAAGAGGTTCATATCAACCGCCTTCACGGGTCCTCCCGAGCCTATCTTCCCGCCAAGGTAGAGGTTAAAGCCGAGCTTTCCCTCCTTCTCAGCGAGGTAAAGACATATATCGTTGAACATCGCATTTATGCAGTCCCTCTGGGAGCCGAGGATAGCCACGTTGAACTTCCTCGGCAGGTCTGCATACTCTCTCTTTCCCAAGAAGGTGGAGGTAACGTCCTTCGTAAGCCTGAGGGTGTCTATAAGGGAGTCCTCCGCAAGACCCGTTAAGGGGTCTCCCGTGACGTTCCTTATGTTGTCCATACCTGTCTGGAGGGTTGTGAGTCCTACGCTACTCAGAGCGTTTAATATCTCGGGGAGGTTGGAGAGCTCTATCCACCTTATCTGGAGCTGTTGACGGGAGGTTATCTCAACTTCGCCTCTGCAGAACTTCTCCGAGAGGTGGGAGACCACCTTTGCCTGTTCGTAGGTCAGCCTCCCGTTGGGAACCCTTATCCTGACCATGAAGTAGCCGGGTGTTGCCTTCCTGTAAAAGATTCCGTACCACTTGAGCCTTACATCCCTGTCGTCTTCAGGTATCTTCTCCCAGTCTCCCTCTTCAAAGTACCTCTCCATCCTCCTTCTGAATTCATCCTCAAAGGGATGGAGCTCCTTCTTGATAACCTCAATCTTGTTTACCCTCTTGGGTTTCTCCTTTACATACTGCCTGAGTATCTGCTCAACGAGCTCTGAACAGCTACCGCAGGAGGTTGAAGCCTTCGTCATGTTCTGGATATCCTCAAGGCTCTTTGCTCCTCCCTCAAGTATCGCCTTCACTATCTCACCCTTAGTAACCGCGTTGCAGTTGCAGACGATATCGCTGTCCTTGAGCTCCTGAACCTCCGTAATGCCTGTTGGCACTATGTGTTTTATGAGGAAGAAGGGACGTTCAGAGCTTATGTCCTCTTTTCTCTTTATGAGGTCAAGGAGGTAGCTGTTCCCCCTTATGTCACCGTAGAGAACCGTTCCAACGAGCCTGCCGTCCCTTACGACCGCCTTCCTGTATATCCTCTCCCCGTTGTCCAGAAAGGATATGACCTCATCCCCTTCCTTCTCCCTGAACTCCCCTCCGGAGAAGAGGTTTATGCCTGCCACCTTCAGCATGGCGTAATCCACGGAGCCTTCGTACTTTTTCTCATTTCCGTGGACGAGGTTGTGGGCGCAGACCTTTACCTGTTCCATTATGGGGGCGACGAGACCAAAGGTCTTACCTCTGTGCTCAACGCACTCACCCACTCCATAGACGTCGCTTGCGGAGGTCTCCATGTAGTCGTTCACAACTATCCCCCTCCTCACGAGAAGACCCGACTTCTCACCCACTTCGGTGTTGGGACGTATGCCGGTTGCGAGCACGACTATATCGGCGGGGAGCTCCTCCCCATCGGAAAATCTCACCCCCTCCGCCTTCCTGTCGCCGAGTATCTCCTCCGTGTTCTTCTTCAGGAGGACCTTTATCCCCATACTCTCCAGGTCCTCCCTGAGGAGCTCAGAGGCTGTCTTATCAAGCTGTTGTTCCATGAGGGTATCAAGAAGGTGAACGAGGAACACCTTAAGACCTATGTCCCTGAGAGCCTTAGCCACCTCAAGACCCAGCAGTCCCCCACCTATGACCACCGCTCTCTCGGAAACCCTCGCCAGGTCAAGTATCCTGAAGACGTCCTCAGCTGTCCTGTAGGTGAAGACCCCCTTCTTGCGTGTTCCCTTTATGGTGGGAGGGATGAAGGGCTTGCTTCCCGTTGCTATGACCACCTTATCGTAGTTGTGTATCTCCCCACTCTCGGTTACGAGGAACTTCTTTGCAGGAAAGATCCTGTCAACCCTCTTCCCTACCTCAAGCCTTACACCCTTTTCCTCGTACCACTGCCACCTCTTGATGTATATCTCGCTCAGCATCTTCCTGCCGGCGAGGACGTCGGTTATGAGTATTCTGTTGTAGCCGATGTACCTCTCCTCTCCAAAGACCTGTATCCTCACGTCCTTCCCCTCAGAAAGGCGGAGGACCTCCTCAACGAGGGCAGTACCAGCTATACCGTTTCCCACCACAGCGATCTTCATATCCATCAACCTCCACTTTGTGCTTGCAATAAGCATGCCAAAAGGGAAAGCTGGCTTCTCCGTGGGGAAAGGGAAAACCGAGGACAAAATCCCCCTACAATTTTGTTCATTCATCTACAATTTTGTGGCTACAAATTTGTCGCTCCATTGGTGGTGATAAACGAAGATCCCTTCGGATAAGGGATAGGGAAGGGAGGGTGTCTATTGGCACGCAACTTGCATATAAGGGGGCAGGATGGTTGAGGTTTTCGCCGTTGTCAGGAAGGAGAAGTCCAACGAGCTCAAGAAGGCTCTCGCTAAAGAGGGGATAGAGTACGTGTCTTGGCTCGTTAAAGGAAGAGGAAGGGAAGGTGGTCTAAGCTACAAGGGAATAGTCAGGAAGAGGGTTGTGATGCCCTTCCTCCCGAAGGTGGCTTTTTCAATCTTCGTAGAGAAAGGATGGGAAGAGCTCGTAGGACTGATAATTGAGAGGGTTCACACCGGAGCCTACGGAGACGGAAAGGTCTTCCTTATAAAGGAAGAGGAGGATAGCACCATGAAGATGGTAAAGGCGATCTTAAGACCCGAGAGGGTCTACGACGTTGTTAAGGAGCTTGAGAAGAAGGGCTTTAAAGCCCTCACGATGTGGGATGTTCTTGGAAGGGGTAAGGAGGGAGGCATCCAGGTAGGAGAGACGCCTTACGATGAGCTCGCAAAGACCATGCTTCTCATAGCTGTTGAGGATAAGGATGTGGAGAAGGTCGTGAAGACGATAATGGACTCTGCAAGGACGGGTGCCTACGGAGACGGAAAGGTGTTTGTATGCAACCTCTCCGAGGTGTGGACAATAAGGACCAAGGAAAGGGGGCCCTGACATGCTCGGCAGGAGTTTTGAAGCTATAAAGAGCGGGAACTGGAAGGCTCTTATCGCAAGCTTTATATACTTTGACCACTCTTTCAGCATCTGGCTGCTGCTCGGTGCCCTCGGACCCTTTATAGCTGAGGAGCTTGGTCTGAGCGGTGCCCAGAAAGGGTTTATGGTGGCTGTACCGGTGATAGCAGCCGCCATCCTCAGGATCAACTTCGGGCACATGTTCCAGTACATAGATGGGAAAAGGATAGCCATCATGGGAATCCTCCTCTCCTCAATCCCCCACATCTACATGCTCCTTAGGGGCTTTGAGGTTTCCTATAGAGACCTGCTCTGGATGGGCGTTCTCCTCGGTGTTGCAGGGGCGAGCTTCGCTGTGGCTCTCCCTATGGCTGGAAGTAACTACCCAAGGGAGGTTCAAGGGCTTGTTCTGGGACTTGCAGCTGCGGGGAACATAGGGGCTGTCCTTGACGGGCTTCTGTTCCCACCTTTAGCTAAAGCCTTCAGCTGGCAGTGGGCTTTCACCCTTTCACTCCTTCTTTTGGGTATAGCCCTCATCTTTGTCCTCCTCTGGGCAAAGGACAACACGAAGAAAACCGAAGGGAAGGGGCTCTACCCTCTGACTTCCTTCTTCCTAACCCTTGGATTCTTAGTCCTCATAGCCATAGGTTTCTCTGAGGGGTGGCTTGGGGTCGGCGGCAACGCTGGAAAGCTCCTGATACCTGTGTTGGGTACCGCCTTTGCCGTATTACTCATGCCAGCCTCCTTCAAGAGGGTCTTCCTTGAGAGGGACACGTGGGTGATGATGCTCGCCTACTCTGTTACCTTCGGTGGCTTTATGGGTATGTCCTCCTACGTAGCGATGCTCATGAGAGATGTTTACGGGATTTCAAAGGTTGAGGCGGGCATGCTTATGTCCCTCTTTGCCTTTACTGGAGCGATGATAAGACCCCTCGGTGGCTACATAGCTGACAGGGTCAGCGGGGCAACAGCCCTACTCTACTTTCTCGGAGGTATAGGTCTGGTCAATCTGCTCTTCTTCCTCTTCATTCCACCCCTCCTCCTCGGGGTGCTCCTGTTCCTAACCCTCTATACCTTCTACGGACTTGGGAACGGGGCTGTCTTCCAGCTCGTTCCCCACAGGTGGCCCCACCAAACGGGTCTCATGACGGGGATAATAGGCGCCGCCGGTGGTATAGGAGGGTTCTACCTACCAACGGTCAACGGGATGGTCTTTGAGGCAACTGGCACCTACTCCTTAGCCTTTGCCCTCTTCGGGAGTATAGCCTTTGCCTGTCTGCTCCTCGTAAAGCTCCTTCACGCAAGGTGGATGGAGTGGGCTTACGTGATGTACGACTACGAAAAGGAGAAGCTCTCTGGCATTGACCCGAAGAGCGGAAGGGTTGTTATGGAGCTCGCGGGATGAGTAATTTCCAGTGTCCCTACTGCGGTGTAGGCTGTGGTCTTTACATAGACGAAAGAGGCAGGGTTAGGGGTGATTACGAGCATCCAGCCAACAGAGGGGACCTGTGTAAGAAGCCCCTTTACCTACCCAAGGTCTTTGAGACCGGCAGAGTTGGCAAGCCCGCCTTAAGGAAAGAGAAAGGTTTTATTGAGGTGAGCTGGGAAGAAGCCTACAGGGTACTTACAGAAAAGTTAGAGGTGCTCAAGCCCGAAGAGCTTTACTTTTACATCTCTGGACAGCTCCTGACCGAGGACGTTTACGTAATCAACAAGCTCGTAAAGGGCTTCCTGAAGACCAACAACATAGACTCAAACTCAAGGCTCTGCATGGCGAGTGCCGTCTCCGCTTACAAGATAGCCTTCGGCTCAGACGGAGTCCCCTGCACTTACGAGGACATTGACGATTCCGATACCTTCCTGTTCGTGGGCTCAAACGCGGCGATTGCCCACCCCATTCTATTCAAGAGAGTCCTCAAGAGGAGAAGGGAGGAGAAGGTACTCCTCATAACGATTGACCCCGTGGAGACGGAGACAGCTCGCAAGAGCGATATCTTCATCCAGATAAGAGCCGGGACGGATACAGCCTTCTTCAACTCCGTTCTATGGGTTCTCTACAAAAAGGGCTGGATAGATTGGGACTTTGTCCATGAGCATACAGAGGGCTTTGAGAGCGCCCTTGAGGAGGCTAAGAAGTTCCCTCCGCCCGTCGCCTCCAAGATATGTGGGGTTAAGGAAGAGGATATACTCCTCGTCGCCCAGGCTTTTCACCAAAGCAGGAAGCTCATCTCCTTCTGGTGTCAGGGGCTGAACCAGTCGGTAAACGGTGTTATGAAGAACCTGTCCCTTTTGAACCTCCATCTCGCAACGGGGCGCCTCAACGGAAGGGGGTGCCCCTTCTCCCTAACGGGGCAGCCGAACGCCATGGGAGGAAGAGAGGTCGGCTACCTGAGCTCCGGACTGCCGGGCTACCGGGACGTAAGGAGCAAGGAGGACAGGGAGTTCATTGAAGCCTTCTGGAAGACCGAAGGGATAAAGCCAGAGCCGGGACCGACCATAACGGAGGCTATAGAGCTGATGCTTGAGGGGAGGATAAAGTTCCTGTGGGTTGTCGGAACTAACCCGGCGGTCTCCCTGCCAAAGCTTGGCAAGGTAAGGAAAGCTCTCAAAGAGGTGTTCCTCGTAGTTCAGGACGCTTACTGGAATGACACCTGCAGCCTTGCAGATATAGTCCTTCCTGCAGCCCAGTTGGGAGAGAAGGAGGGTGTTATGACGGGTTCGGACAGGACCCTGACCCTCTGCGGTAAGTTTAGAGAGCCATGCCAAGAGGCGAAGCCCGACTGGGAGATATTCACAGAGCTCGCCAGAAGATTGGGCTTTGAGGAAGCCTTCCCCTACAGGAAGGTGGAGGATATATTTGAGGAGTTCAAGGAATCCACGAGGGGAAGGCTCTGCGATATGACAGATATAGATTACAAAAGTCTTCCCAAGAGGTGGGGCGAGAGGTGGCTTTACAGAGATATGAAGTTCAGCACGCCCTCCGGGAAAGCGAGGTTTAGTCCGGCTTTCTTTGAGCTGCCACTGCTGGAGGGCGATTTTATCCTGATAACGGGGAGGCTGAAGAATCAGTGGCACACGATGACGAGGACGGGAAAGTCCCCCGAACTTCTGAAGGGAGAGGTACCCCCCTTCGTCCTGATGAACCCCGAGGACGCCGACTCCTTGGGGGTTGAGGAGGGGGACACTCTCAGGCTGATATCTGGTAAGGCTGCGGTTGAGAGGGTGGTCCGCATAGGGAATGTGAAGAGAGGGCACCTGTTCTCCCCCTTCGGCTATCCCGAAGAGTTCGGAGAGCCCATAAACACTCTAACCGAAGACAGGACAGATCCCATATCAAAGGAACCCGACCTCAAGTACACAGGGGTAAGGGTTGAGGTTCTAAAATAGAGGGATGGACTTCATCAGGAAGCTCACCAAACTCCAGGGAAATCTTCAGGACCTTACGGAAGAAGAGGCTTACCTACTGGCAAAGTCCATGCTCGGGAGTGATATATCGGACATCAAGACCGCAGCCCTTCTGACAGCGATGAGGATTAAGGGAGAGAGTGAGGAGGAGCTGCTGGGGATAATCAGGGCACTAAGGGAGAGGCTAAAGCCCCTGCCCCCAAAGCCTTCCTATCTTGACCTCTCCCTGAACTACGACGGAAAGGTGAAGACCCTTTATATACTGCCATCCGCCTTGGTCCTTGCCAGAAGGTGCGGGCTGAGGATGACCTACCACTGGGCTGAGGAAGTCCCCGCAAAGATGGGCACAACCCTCTGGTCAGTTCTTGAGAGGCTGGAGCTCATAGACAGAGACCTTGTCTCTGTAGCCTATCAGAGGGAGTTTGCCCCCGAGCTCTACGCCCTGCTCCACCTAAGAAGGGAGCTCGGTTTCAGAACCTTCTTCAATGTTGTTGAGAAGCTCCTAAACCCCTTCAGCTGCAGCTACCTAATTAGCTCCCTCTTCCACAAGCCTTACTTTGAGAAGCTTTCAAATATCTGTAACAGGCTTGGTCTTGAGAGGTACGCCCTCATAAAGGGCGTGGAGGGTGGCATAGAGCCTTACACCGACAGACCCACCTTTTACATCCTGTCGGAGGGTGAGATCTCAAAGATTGACCCCTTAAGGCTGGGCATAAAGCTACCTAAGAAGGTTGAGACCGAGAGGGTCCTTGAGGAATCGGTTGAGCTCAACAGGGAGGTGCTGGAGGGAAGGGCTCCGGAGGAGTACGTGAACTGGGCTTGCCTGAGTGCAGGGCTCTTGCTGACAGCAGGAGGGCTTTCCCCGAGCCCAGAGGAAGGTTTTGAGATGGCTAAGGGGGCTGTAGGGTAAAATAGAACTCAGTTCTGCCGGAGGGAAAGGATGAAGTTAGAGCTTGACAGGGAGGAGTTTGAAGAGGCTCTGAAGAAGGCACGGGAGGCGACTGAGAAGAAATCAGCCCTTCCCATACTTACTAACTTCCTTCTAACAGCCGAGGGAGAGAGGGTAGTCATAAAAGCCACAGACCTTGAGAACTACCTTATCCTGAGCCTGAAGGCGGATGTTCAGGAGCCGGGCTCGGTGTGTGTGAGCTCAAGAAGCCTATCGGATATAGTTAGAAACCTGAACTCAGCCATAATCCATCTGTCAACGGAGGGCGACAAGCTCGTCATAGTTGGAGGCAGAAGCAGGTTCAAGCTTCCCACAGTATCTCCCGAGGACTTTCCCGAGTTTCCGGAGGTGATTGAGGGAGAGGAGGCTATACCGGGCAATCTCATACTCAAGGGGATAAGCAAGACCGAGTACGCTATAGCCAAGGAGGAAACCCGCATATCCCTTCAGGGTATGTACATGAAGGGGCACGAGGGGAGGGTTCACTTCGTTGGTTCAGACGGGCACAGGTTAGCCCTCTACGAACCCGAAGGGTCCTTCCCCTACGAGCTGCTTATACCGAGGAAGAGCCTGAAGGTGGTTCAGAGGCTCCTGACTGGAATTGAGGATGTCAGGGTAGCCAAGAGCGAGGACGGGAGCTTTGCCTACTTTACAACAGAGGAATGGAAGCTGATAGTAAGGCTCCTTGAGGGGGAGTACCCCGACTACCTTGCGGTCATACCCAAGGAGTTTTCCGCAGAGGTGCTGGTGGACGTTGATGAGACCAAGAGAGCACTGAAGAGGCTCGCAGGGCTGTCGGAAGGTAGGGTCTTCCCGGTCAAGATAACCCTATCGGACAACATGGCTGTCCTTGAGTTCATGGACCCGGAGTTCGGTGAGGGCAGGGAGGAGCTGGACGTTGATTACGTGGGAGAGACCTTTGAGATAGGTTTCAACGGAAGGTATCTGATAGAAGCCCTTGATGCCCTTGACTCGGAGAAGGCATGGCTAAAGTTCACCACGCCTGACACGGCAGCTCTCTTGGAGTCCGACGACTACGAGAAGGACCCCTACAGATGTATAATTATGCCCATGCGCGTTTGAGGGGGAAGCGAATGAAAAACCTTTACATATTCCTCGCCGTTCTCCTACTCTTCTCACCAGCTCTCAGTTTGGGAAGTAAGAAGACTTACGTTGCCAAGAGCAAGAAGAGTGTCAAGAGCAAGAAGAAAAAGAGGGTCTATATAAGGAAGTACCCAGTGAGGTCAAACCTGATTAGGGGAGATGAGCTGAAGCTTCAGGAGATGCTCAAAGACATCTATGAGTAAGGAAAGCCTGCGCATAATTGAGGAGCTTAAGCTAAGACAGGGGGACACCTGGCGGGTTCTGAAGATAATGAGCGAGTTCGTCCAGGGCTTTGACGAGCTCGCCCAGGTGGGTCCGGCGGTCACCTTCTTCGGGAGTTCAAGGAGCAGGGAAGAGGACAAGTACTACAGACTCGCCTATGAGACAGCCTTCAACCTCGGTAAGCTTGGCTACACGATAATAACCGGTGGGGGACCCGGAATAATGGAGGCAGCCAACAGAGGAGCCCACGACAGCGGGACCCTCTCCGTAGGGCTCAACATTGAGATACCGAGGGAGCAGCACCCGAACAAGTACCAGAACCTTTCACTGAAGTTTGATTATTTCTTCGTTAGAAAGGTTATGCTCATAAAGTACTCCTTGGCTTACGTAATATTCCCTGGGGGCTTTGGAACCTTTGACGAGCTCTTTGAAGCGCTCACACTGATACAGACCGGCAAGAGCTACAGGTTTCCCCTCATACTCTTCGGGAGCGAGTACTGGAAGCCCCTGCTGAGCTATATGGAGGAGGTTATGGTCAGGTTTGGAACTATAGACAGGGAGGATATAGACCTTCTTAGCCTCACCGACGACCCCCACGAGGTCGTTGAGATGATATATAAGAGAAGCAGGGAAAAGTACCACTTCCTTGAGGAGTACTACGGTGAAGAGACGAGCTTTATGAAGAAGCTGAGGAGGATACTGAAGAATCATGAGGTTCATACACATATCAGACCTTCACGCGGGTAAGACTCTCGGAAAGGTCAGCAGGAATCCAGACCTTGAGTACGCCCTCTCCCAGGTCCTGGACGTAGTGAGGGAGGAGGGGATAGGTCTCGTCCTCATAGCAGGAGACGTCTTTGATAAAGCAAACCCAGACAACGAATCCAAGGAGCTCATCTTTGACTTCTTCCTGAAGCTAAAGGACGCGAAGACCGAGGTTGTTGTGATCGCAGGAAACCACGACAGCTACGACTTCATGAAGAGCATAAAGGGTCTCACGAGGCTTGCCAACGTCCACATCTACGATAGACCCAGCAGGGAGAACTTCCTATACTCCTACGGGGAGCTCAAGGTCGCCTGTCTCCCTTACCCTTCGGAGAGGGTCCTAACATCGGCAGACGAGGAGGCAAAGAAAAGCTACGCTGACCTCGTAGGCAGGTTCATATCCTTCCTCGCCCAGCAGGTAAAGGAAAGCAGGCACAAGGTTCTTCTTGCTCACCTCTTCGTTGCGGGCTCAAAGTACACGAAGACCGAGAAGGAGGCTACAGTCACCCAGCACTACGCCGTTCAGCCTGCCAGCCTCAGTGATACCTTTGACTACGTTGCCCTCGGGCACGTCCACAGATACCAGAGGATAGAGAACGCCCCCACCTACGCCTACTACACGGGCTCCCTCTACCAGCTTGACTTCTCGGAGGCTGGGGACAGGAAGTTCTTCAACGTAGTTGACCTGAGCGAGGGACAGCCCAAGATTGAAAAGGTTGAGCTCAGCCTCAAGAACCCCCTCAGAGTCATTGAGACGAGTCAGAGCACCCTCCTTAATGAGCTTGAGAGCATAAAGGATACTCCCGGCTATCTGAAGCTTATCCTTAAGGTAGAGGACACCACAGGACTTCCCCTCCTGATTGAGAAGCTCAGGGAGGAGGTGGGTGAGAGGCTCATAAAGATAGAGCAGATAAGGGACGAGAGGGATAGAGAGCTATCCCCCGTAGAGGAGGGTCCATTGAACCCCCTTGAGCTATACAGGGAGTACCACAGAACCGCCTACGGTTCCGAGCTCTCTCAGGAGCTTGAGAAGAAGTTCTTAGAGCTCCTCAGGAGGGCTGAGGAGGATTTATAATATCTCTCCATGAGGTACGACGTGATAATCGTTGGAGGCGGTGCCTCCGGTCTGTCCTGTGCCCTCACCTTAGCCTCCGCCCAGGGAAGGGGCTGGGAGTGGGCTGAGAACAGGAGATACCTCATTCTTGATACCGGAAGGTCGGACATGAACAGGGCTCTCTTTAACAACGTCCCGGGCATACCCATGGGAACAAAGGGCAGGGAGCTTCTGGACAGGATAAGGGAGCAGATAAAGTCTTATGGAGGCGTTGACTTCCTTGAGGACGAGGTGATAGAGATCTCGGGTAGGAAGGGAGAGTTTAAGGTGAGGACAAGGGGCGGTAGGGAGATTGAGGGTGACTACGTTGTGCTGGCAAGCGGTT
>NZ_JBWONM010000198.1:0-3257 GCF_056450045.1 Hydrogenivirga sp. | reverse complement strand
TTCCCTGCTTAAGAAGTTTGAGCTGCTCTTCAGGACTCATAGCTCTATCTCCTCAAAGCTTCTTACCTGCCTGTAGGGGAAGTTATCTATAGGTTCGTTCTCTCCCTCCCTCGCCACCCTGATAACCCGCATACCTGCCTCCGCAGCAGCCTCTATCTCCTCCGGGTTGTCGGATAAGAACAGAACCTCCTCAGGGTTTAGACCTATCTCCCTGGCTATCCTTCTGTAGGAGTGGGGGTCCTTCTTGTTCCCTATCTTCGTGTCAAAGTAGCCCGAAAAGAGGTAGTTCAGGTCTCCACACTGGGTGTGCCCAAAGAGAAGCTTCTGAGCCTTTACAGAGCCCGAGGAGTATATGTAGATGGGAATTCCCTTATCGTGCCACTCCTTGAGCTTTCTGTAAGCGTCCTCGTATATGTGTCCCTTCAGCTCTCCGCTTCTGTAGCCCTCCTCCCATATGAGACCCTGAAGCTCCTTCAGGGGTGTTATCTTCCTGTCCTCCTCAATCCACCTGAGCAGTGTCTTGACAGGGTCTCCCGGCTCTATCTCCTGAACCTCCCTGAGTATCCTCTGAACCTCTGGGTCCTGAGAGTGGCTTTTGATAAACTCCTCAAGCCTTTGCTTTGAGTAGGGGAAGAGAACATCCTTGACAAAGGACAGGGAGGAGGTCGTGCCCTCTATGTCTGTCAGCACTGCCTTAATCAAGGCTCACTATCCCTTCGTACTTCGGAAACTTCTTGGCTATGTCCGAACCTGTGTAGCTGGCTACCCATCCCTCGGGTGTTGTGAAGAGCCTTATGCACTTGAAGTTGGGGTTTTCTCCCATGTCAAACCAGTGGGGTGTGTTGGGAGGAACGCTTATTAGGTCTCCACCCTCGCAGTGGACAACGTAGACCTTGTCATCGGGGTGGAGGTAGAAGACGCCGTCCCCGTAGACGAAGTACCTGACCTCAAAGTCCGAATGGGTGTGCTCGTCAAGGAACTTGTTCCTGAGCTCCTCCTTCTTGGGGTTGTCCGGAGTCAGAGACACGACGTCGCAGGACTGAAAGCCGAACCTTATCATGAGCCTGTTTATCTGGTCCTTGAAGGCATCAAGCACCGTTTCCTCATCCGCTGAGGGGTCAAGGGGAGATGCAGGCTCCCACCTCTCAAATAGAACCCCTATCTCAGAGAGCCTGTCCGTTATCTGCCCACCGTCCTCTATCTTCTCAAGAAGCCTTCCTTCCTCGTCGTATATCAGAAGTCTGCTCATGGGGAATATTTTAAAATCATAGGCATGGATATGGCAGGATTTCCTAAGCAAAGACCGAGGAGACTGAGAAGGACTGAGAACATAAGAAGGCTCGTCAGGGAGAACCACATAACCCTTGATGACCTCATATACCCTGTCTTCGTAAGGTACGGGGAGAACATAGCTGAAGAGGTTCCATCCATGCCCGGCGTTTACAGGTACTCGGTGGATAGGGTTGCTGATGCGGTGAAGGAGGCGAGGGACCTCGGCATACCTGCGGTTATACTCTTCGGAATCCCTGAGCACAAGGATGAGGTAGGCTCAGACACATGGAGCGATGAGGGAATAATCCAGAGGACCCTACGGGTTTTAAAGAAGGAAGTACCCGACATGTACCTGATAACCGACGTGTGCTTCTGCGAGTACACATCCCACGGACACTGCGGTGTGCTCCACGACCACGAAGTTGACAACGACGCCACCCTTGAGAACCTCAAAAAGCAGGTTGTCTCACATGCTGAAAATGGTGCGGACATGGTAGCTCCCTCGGGAATGATGGACGGGATGGTGAGAGCTATAAGGGATGCTCTTGACTCTGCGGGATACACCCACATACCGATAATGGCTTATTCAGCCAAGTTCGCCTCAGCCTTCTACGGACCCTTCAGGGATGCGGCAGAGAGTGCCCCCTCTTTTGGGGACAGGAGGAGCTACCAGATGGACCCCGCCAACTCAAGGGAGGCTCTGAAGGAGGTTCTCTTAGACGTTATGGAGGGAGCGGACATAGTGATGGTAAAGCCAGCCCTCTCCTACCTTGACATAATCGCAAAGGTCAAAGAGAGCACACTCCTCCCTGTGTGTGCCTACAACGTCAGCGGTGAGTACTCAATGGTTAAGGCAGCGGGTAAGCTCGGCTGGATAGATGAGAAGAAGGTTATGGTAGAGTCCCTGCTTTCAATGAAGCGTGCGGGAGCGGACATGATCATCACCTACTTCGCCAAAGAGGTCGCCCAGATGATAAACAGGGGAGAGATATGAGAAGAGATGTTTATCAGGAATTTGGTAAGTTATGGCTTGATCTTAGTAAGGCAGTAGCAGTTGTTGGTGTGGTGTATCCAGTGTTTAAAGAAGAAACAACCAGTGGCTATCTGTATCTCGCGATAGGAACGTTTTTCATCCTTCTCGTTTTCGGTTTATATTGGATTAACAAGGGGGGTGAGTAATGGATCTCGCCATTCAAGCATTATTGCTCTTACTTTTGGCAGCGGTTGTAAGCTCTCTTGCACTAATGCTATTGGACAAATTCCAGCGAAAGAAAAAGGCCACTGGATAAGGAGAGCCAAGATGCGTTTCTACGGAATACCCTCAGAGAATAGAGTTCTTGAGATGGTTGAGAACATAAACCCGGGAGAGTGGGTCTTTGAGGATACGAAGGAGAGGGTAAAGCAGACCCTGAGCTCTGAAGAGGTAAAGGAGAGGCTTAGGAAGCTGATTGAAGAAGTGAAAGGCTGGAAGGAGAGCCTCACGACCCTCACAAAGGGAACGGTCTTCATATTCGTCCACGAACCCGAAAGCCCGAAGGCTTTTAAGATATACGACACCTCTTCCCTCGGTTGCTCCACAGAGCTAACACCCCCAAGGTGGAAGGTCTACCTCAAGGAGCTTGAAGGGAAGGTGTAGAATGCACATACAGGTTCCAGAGTTCTTTATAAAAGAAGGGTTGGTTAATATAGATAGCAGTAGTGCCTTAGTATGCGGATACCAAAGTGACCATGCTAACTTTTAACCTCACAAGAGGGTATAGAGAGTAATGAAAGAAGCGAGCCAGCTCCATACAGTCTCATACTTAGCATTCCAGGGAAACCTTCTGTAAAACCTGCTGAGCCTATGCTTTTGAGCCTATGCTTTATAAAGAAGAACCACCTCTCTACCACGTTCCTGTTCCCGAAGGTCTCATGAACCCACTCGGTAGAAAGCTCCTTCACAGCCCTGACATACCAGGGTCCCTTATCTGTCGTGCATACTTTAG
>NZ_JBWONM010000197.1:0-6442 GCF_056450045.1 Hydrogenivirga sp. | reverse complement strand
GGAGTAAAGGTCAAAGCCCTGCTCCTTTAGGACCGCCGCCGTTTCCCTGAGCACCAAGAAGTTTATGTTCTCCCTCTCCTTAGAGCTGTCAACCACGAATACGAGCCCATCAACACCCTTCATTATCACCTTTCTGAGGGGATGGAGCCTAAACTGACCGGGCGTTGTTAGGACCTTTATGTCTATCTCCTGTCCCTCAAGGTTTATGGAGCTGAGGAACATTTCAACGAAGAGGGTTCTGTTCTCATCGGTCTCCATTGATATGTAATCACCCTTCGTTATGCCCCTTTCTTTCAGCTTTTCGTACAGGACCTTTACGTTTGTGCTCTTGCCCGCAAGGGATGCTCCGAAGTAAACGACCTTTAGCTTCATGTTGCCCCCAGTATCTTGTTGAGTTTGTCCTCTATGGCTTCGGGAGAGAGCTTCAGCAGCTTTGAAGGCTTAGGCTTCACTGAAGTAAATATCCTGTTCAGCTCGTCCGCAAGCTCCTTTAAAAATAGCCTGACAGTTCCCAGAGCGACGCTCTTGGGACAGAGAACGCCAACAAGGAACCTTTCCCCGACAGCCTTAACAACAACGTTCTGTTTCTTGCTCTCGTACTGGATAGCGTCAAGCAGGTCCTCGTGGGAGACCATCTTAGCCATCTCAAAGGCAGCTCCGAATATGCCGCTTATTATGCTCGCAAGGAACTCAGCCTGAGTTTCGTCAAGGTTCTTTCCGTAAAAGGAGATTATCCTCCCCGCATCGTCAGAAAGGAGAACCAAATCCGCATCAGTCCTCGCAACGAAGTTTTTAAGGGCGTTTACGAGCTTTTTCTCTACCTCTTCATCTATCTCGTACTGGACTACGTCAAGTTCCATACCACCCTCCTGATGATAATGATATACCAAAGACTTCCATTATCAACCCTCACTTCAGAAGGTCCATAACCTTCTTTATGCTCAGCCTCATCCTCTCAAAAGCTTCAGCGAGCCTACCTATCTCGTCCCTTGACTCTATGGGCACCTTCTGGTCAACGTCACCCATGCTTATCCTCTCCGTGTGCTCTATGAGGGTGTTTATCGGGTCTTCAACGTATTTCTTAAATATCAGGTAGCTTATGAAGAAGCTGAAGATTATACCCACGAAGACGAACATCAGTATGTAAACACCCAGCTGTTTGTAGGAATCTACGATAGGTGTTAGGTCGTAGCCCAGGATAAGGAGACCTATGTTCTTTCTTGAGAAGTCAAATATAGGCTTGGCGATCACGGCGTAGTTCTGAACTATCAGAACGGTTTCAGGCTTGTCCTTGACCTTAAGCATTATATCCCTAAGGATTGGGTTGGTCTCGTAGTAGAGGAAGTAGTCCCCGACCTTCTCCGCCTTGGCAGCCCATTCCGAGTGGGCAGCCGCCTTCTTTCTTATCAGGACGATGCTGTCCATACCTATCAGATCCTTAAGGTCATCAAGTATCGGATTGAAGGGAGTTATGAGCTCAACCGCACCGAGGTACTCGTCCCCATCCATAACCGGATAGGCTCCCGTAACTATAGCCCTCTTGAGACCTATCTCTATACCCCTCTGGGGTGCCCTCCTCTGAGCGACCGTAACTATTATCTTCCTGAACTTGGAGACGTCTATTCCAAATCTCTCAGGGTTCCAGGTCCTGAAGAAGGAAACCGCAACGGGTGCGAGGAAGTGGAGCCTGAGATCGTAAATACCTGTGAGGGTCTCAAGGTCAGCCCTCACCTTCACGTACTTGTACAGGAGTTTCCTGTTCTTCTCCTTGAAGGCTTTCTTTACATCTGGGTCACGGCTCACAAGGTAGGCGACTGATAGCCCAGCATTCTCCCTGCTCTGAATCTGCTCAAGGAATATCTTGTAGCCCATCTCCAGCTCGTCCTCAGCCTGCTTCTTCAACTGTTGTTGCAGAAGGTAGTAGCTGACCGCACTTACCGAAGCTATCAGGAGTATGAGAACTATAACGTTCGGTATAACGAACTTTTCTATCAGCGATGCGTTCCTGAAGTACTTGCCTACCATCCGAAACCTCCTGCTAAATTATATCGGGCAATATATCCCTAACCTTATTCAAAAAATCCCTGGCGGCTGACTCCTCAGGTATCTCCTTCCTGAGCTTATCTATCAGAATCTTAAGCTGGTTCTCCGTCATGGTGCTTTCTTTAAAGCCAAGCTCGTTAAGCCTTTTCTCCCACAGGAGCTTTCCAACAGGACCTATATCCTTTATGAAGGCTGACCTGATCTCAGATACCTTATCAATCGGCACGGTCTTTACCTCTTCCACACCGGAGCTCTCCTCAGCCTCAACCCCATGCAGGACGACCTCTAAAGGCTGGGGCTTCTCAATCAGGGAGACATCGTAGAGCCTTATGCTTCTATTTGGAAGGTTCTCAACCTTTCTGGAGAGCTTCTCCTTCTCCTGAGAGTCCTCTACGAATATACCCCTGTCCTTTATGAGGCTCTCAACGAGGTGTCCCCTGAAGAAGAGGTCGTACCTGTGTATCCCCTCACCCTCAATCACAACGATCGCGTCCCTTTTGTCTTTTGATACTGCCTCCTGAGCCTCCTTGTATGTTTTAAAGCCCTCCTCAGTCCTTCTCACGTTGTCAGAGTGGAGAGAGTAAAAGAAGCTCAGGACTTCAGGCTCCAAGGTGTACATTGACATGAAGCTCTTGGCAGGTATCAGGTTTGCGTTTATGTAGTTGACAGCCCTATCCCCGAAGGAGCCGTCTCCTCCAAAGACCGCAACGGGAAAGCCCCCCTGAAAGACCACTACACCGAAGAGGCTCTCCTCTGTAAAGAGGGCAACGTAGCCATCAAGATGGCTTCTCTGGGCAAGAAGGAACTCCTTGTTTATATCAAGAAAGCCCACGGAGACGGGCTCCTGTATAGGTGTCCCGAAGGGAAAGAATATGAGGGCGCCGTCCTTCTCCACGTCGTGCCTGTACTCAATAATCCCCACCAGGTCGTCAACGGTGGTCTCAAAGAAGGAGGCCACACCTTCTTTGCTCTCTATCTTGAACTCCTCGGGAGAGTGAACCCTCCTCACACCCTCTGGGCTGAAGCTCAGAGCCTTGTAGGGCTTGCCCTCGTAAAAGAGGAGGTAATCGTCCTTACTCCAGTAAACTATCTTCAGAAAGCCGGTTATCTCCTTCCTTCTTGCTTCATCAAGAACCTTGTTAAGGTTCAGAACGCTGACGTCAAGGTCTCTGAAGAGAACCCTCTTTATCATAATCCCCTTCTTCCCCCTAAAGTATTCGGTACATAACCACTATAAGTTTACCTTACAGGACTCACAGAGGTCACATATGGGACACTCGCCGCACTTGGGCTCTCTCGCCGTGCAGATGTTCTTTCCGTGGTTCAGGAGAAGGAAGGAGAACTTAGTCCACTGCTTCTGGGGAACTATATCTCTTAGCTCAAACTCTACCTTGTCGGGTTCCTTCTCCTTGGCTAAGCCTATCCTCTGAGATACCCTGAGAACGTGCCTGTCAACTATTATCGCCGGCTTGTTGTAAGCCCCGCCCACAACCATGTTTGCGGTCTTTCTGCCCACACCGGGCAACTTCACCAGCTCCTCAACGCCGTCGGGAACCTTTCCACCGAACTCCTTGACCAGTGCCTCACAGCACTTCTTCAGGAGCTTAGCCTTCCTTCTGTAAAAGTTTATGGAGCTTATGTCCCTCTCCAGTTCGTCAAGGGGGGTGCGGACGATGTCCTCTGGACCTCTGTACTTGCTGAAGAGCTCCTCCCTTATTGAGTTCACCTTCTTGTCGGACTCCTGGGCTGCGAGTATCGCTTCAACTAAGAGCTGGAAGGCGTTTTCGTACTCAAGCTCCAGCCTGGCATTGGGGTAGAGCTTTTCCAGCCTCTTTATTATCTCTTCTACCCTTTCCCTCAACCTTCCAGCTCTTTCAGAATCTTCTCTACGTGTCCCTTTGCCTTTACGTTGTACCATGCCTTGAGCACCTTCCCCTCTTCGTCTATAACGAAGGTTGACCTTATTATCCCCTTTGTGGTCTTTCCGTACATCTTCTTCTCCCCGTAGGCACCGAAAGCCTCTGCCACCTTCTTGTCGGGGTCGCTCAGAAGCGGGAAGTTGAGATTGTACTTTTCCTTGAACTTTTTATGGGAGCTTATGCTGTCGGGGCTTATCCCGACAACCTTATAACCCTTGGACACGAGGACGTTCAGGTTGTCCCTGAAGTCGCAAGCTTCCACGGTGCACCCGGGAGTGTTGTCCTTCGGGTAGAAGTAGATTATCACCTTCTCCCCCCTGAAGTCCTTCAGACAGAACTCCCTTTCCTCCCCCTTCTCATCAATTCCCTTGAGGCAGAAGTCAGGAGCCTTGTCTCCAGCCTTGAGCATATCTCAACCTCCCTTTTCAGTTTAACATTATTATATGAACGTCTTTGTCTTTAAATCGGAGCTCTGGACAGCCCAGTACACAGGCATCAAGGTGAACACCCTTGCAGCCTTCACAAGGGTCCTTAAGGATATAGACGATGACACCATATACTACCACCTTTACAGGAACCTCTTTGAGTACCACTTCCTGCCTACAGACTACGGAAATAGCTTCGCTTACTGGATGGCTGAGAACGGCTTTCCCGTCCTTGCGGAGAAGTTTTCCGCCATAGACCTGATGGAGTGTGTGTGTATCTCAGACCTGAGGGAGGCTGTGCTCAACATACTCCACAGCGAGGTAAACGGCTTTGAGAGGATATGCAAGCCCTTCTACTTCATAAGGGCTGTCAGGAAGGTCATAGATACTGGCGTAAGGGCTAAGAACATAGAGGAGTTTAAGGAAGGCTTGAATAAGGTTGGAATACACTCCCTCTTTTACCACCTCGTGACCTCCCGTCTCGTTCACGGTGAGCCTACCAACGACTTTTCCCGCTGGCTCAGGAGCATAGGTGAGGAGGAGAAGGCGGAGAGGATAGACAGGATAGACCTCATGGCTTACAGCCTCTACGAGGTGAGGGATAGAATACTTAAGGTTCTGGAGAGCTGAGATGTTTGAGGAGTACGCAAAGTACATAGATGCGGGAACGCTGAACGAGCTGAGCAAACTGGCTGAGGAGCTCAAGGGTGTAAGGGTTCTGCACGTGAACTCCACGAAGATGGGGGGTGGTGTCGCTGAGATACTCCACAGGATGGTTCCGCTGATGAACGAGCTGGGTATAGAGACCCGTTGGGAGGTCATAAAGGGAGATATTGAGTTCTTCAAGGTAACCAAGAAGATACACAACCTCCTTCACATGCCCGGTAGGGAGAGCCTCAGCCATCAGGACGTCATAACCTACATGAGGCACACCTACGAGAACGTTGCGACGATAGATACGGACTACTACGACGTCGTCTTCATCCACGACCCCCAGCCCTTGGGACTGATAGTAAAGAAGAGAAAGGGTCAGAAGTGGATATGGCGCTGCCACATTGACGTCTCAACACCCGATGAAGAGACCTGGAAATTCCTTGAGATGTTTGTAAACGGCTACGACGGGGGTATATTCCACATTCCCGAGTTCGTCAGGGAGGGCGTTCAGATACCCTCCTTCATAATACCTCCCTCTATAGACCCGCTTCACGATAAGAACATCCCCCTTGAGGAGGACTTCATAAGGGAAACGCTGAAGAGGTTCGGCATAGACCCGGAGAGACCCATAGTCTTGCAGGTATCAAGGTTTGATAGGCTGAAGGACCCCGTTGGGGTTATTGAGGCGTACCGCATAGTGAAGAGAAGGTACGACTGCCAGCTTGTCCTCGCCGGCTCCTTCGCCGATGACGATCCGGAGGGAGCGGAGGTTTATGAGGAGGTGCTGGAGACAAAGGGGGAAGATGAGAACATCTTCGCTTTGAACCTTCCTCCCGACAGCCACAGGGAGATAAACGCCTTTCAGAGGGCTGCCACCGTTGTGGTTCAGAAGTCAATAAGGGAAGGCTTCGGTCTCGTTGTCTCCGAGGCCATGTGGAAGGGGAAACCCGTTGTGGGAAGCAATATAGGGGGGATAAGAAGGCAGATAATCAACGGTGTGACCGGCTATCTTGTCAGCAGTATAGAGGGGACCGCTTACAGGGTGAAGCAGCTCCTTGCCAACGACAAAAACAGGGAAGAGATGGGCAGGAACGCACACCTACGTGTAAAGCACAGCTTCCTGATAACCAGACACCTAAAGGACTACCTTCTTGTGGTTCACAAGCTTCTTAAAAACTCGTAAACCTCCTCAACGTTCTTCAGGAGTCTGTCTGCCTCTGGTGGCTTTCTCTCACCGACGAATATTCCCGTCCCCCCCAGCTCCTTCACAGCCCTGAGGGCATCCCTGTCCGTTGTATCATCACCTATGTATATCACGGGCTTTTGCCCGTCCCATCCTATAAACTCAAGGAAGTTCTTCACCGCAGTTCCCTTGTCAAAGCCGCCGTAAACAGCCTCAAG
>NZ_JBWONM010000196.1:0-4580 GCF_056450045.1 Hydrogenivirga sp. | reverse complement strand
TCAAAGGGCGAGAAGGAGATGATAGAGAAGGTCTTTGAGATGGACGAGGTTCTGGTCAGGGAGATAATGACACCCAGACCCGATATATTCGCCCTCAGGGAAGACCTGAAGGTTGGGGAGGTGATAGATGAGATAAAGGAAAGGGGGCACAGCAGGATACCCGTTTACAGGGAGAAGTTGGACGATATAAGCGGAGTGGTTCACGTAAAGGACCTTCTACCGGTCAATGTGAACAAAGAGAGGAGGCTTGCAGAATTCAAGAGGGAAGCACTTCTCGTTCCGGAGATAATGACCGTCGGGAGCTTACTTCAGGAGCTGAAAAAAGCCAAAACCCAGATGGCTATAGTGGTTGATGAGCACGGGGCGGTTTCAGGACTCGTGACCATGTACGATATACTCAGGTGGCTCATCGGTGAGGTTCCCGAGGAGTGGGAGGAGGAAAAGGAGATTGAGAAGATATCCTACGATATGTTCAGGATAGACGGCTCCGCCGATATTGAGGAGGTGGCAGAGTTCCTCGGTTTTGAGCTCCCAGAGGACTACGACTACGATACCGTCAGCGGGTTCGTCATGTCCAACCTTGAGAAGATACCCGAGAAGGGCGATGAGTTCGTGTACGATGGCTTTAAGTTCATCGTGGGAGAGGTTGAGAAGAACAGGGTGAAGGAGGTCATCGTTAAGGTGCTAAAAAAGGAAGAGGAAAAGGCGCCTTGATATGAGGAACTTACGAACAGGCTCCTAAGGTCAAGATAGCCCTTCAACATTCGCCGTTCTCCTTCAGAGGAAGAGGGCTAATATCAGATACACAATGCCAGAGGGGGTAAAGAGGGACTTCGTTCATCTTCATCTCCACACCCAGTACTCCTTACTTGATGGCGCCATAAAGATAGGTGACCTTGTGAAGAAGGCTAAGGAGTATGGTTATACAGCCGTAGGTGTATCTGACCACGGAAACCTCTTCGGTTCCTTCCAGTTTTACAAGAGCTTAAAGGCTGAGGGGATAAAGCCTATAATAGGCATGGAGGCGTACTTCACTACGGGATCGCGCTTTGACAGGAAGACAAAAGGCTCTGAAGACAACATAACGGACAAGTACAATCACCACCTCATACTGATAGCCAAGGACGACAGGGGGCTCAAGAACCTCTTCAAGCTCTCAACCTTAGCCTACAAGGAGGGCTTTTACTACAAGCCGAGGATAGATTACGAACTCCTTGAGAAGTACGGGGAGGGGCTCATAGCCCTCACAGCCTGCCTGAAGGGCGTCCCCACCTATTACGCTTCTATAAACGAGACCCAGAAGGCTGAGGAATGGGTAAAGAGGTTCAAGGACATATTCGGGGACGATCTCTATCTTGAGCTTCAGTCCAACGGGCTTGATGAACAGAAGACAGCTAACTCAAACCTGATAAGGATAGCGAAGAAGTACGGTGTGAAGCTCATAGCCACCAACGACTCCC
Source organism: Hydrogenivirga sp. (assembly GCF_056450045.1). NCBI lineage: Bacteria > Pseudomonadati > Aquificota > Aquificia > Aquificales > Aquificaceae > Hydrogenivirga > Hydrogenivirga sp. The sequence continues at coordinate 3,120 of NZ_JBWONM010000196.1, read as the reverse complement.
ACTACCTGAACCCCGAGGACAGGGAGGCTCACAGCGTCCTCATGGCTATTCAGATGAAGAAGACGATCCACGAGCTCACCCAAGGGAGCTTCAGGTGTGCCAACGATGGGCTTCACTTCGCCTCCCCAGAGGAGGTGTGGAGAAAGTTTGAGGGGAAGTTTGAGGGCTGGGAGGAGGCTCTTCTGAACACCTGTGAGGTTGCGGAGAAGGTCGCCGAGAGCTTTTCCATCTTTGAGAGCTCTTCCTACCTTTTGCCTGAGTATCAGGTGCCTAACGATACCACCTTAGAGGAACACCTCAGGGAGCTCGCCATCAGGGGGCTGAAGCAGAGGATAGCCGGGGGTCAGGCGAGGGATGCAAGGGAGTACTGGGAAAGGCTGGAGTACGAGCTTGACGTCATAAACAGGATGGGATTTGCCGGTTACTTCTTGATAGTTCAAGACTTCATAAACTGGGCTAAGAAGAGCGATGTTCCGGTGGGACCGGGAAGGGGATCGGCTGCAGGCTCTCTTGTTGCCTACGCCATAGGTATCACGGACGTTGACCCCATAAGGCACGGGCTCCTCTTTGAGAGGTTCCTCAACCCTGAGAGGGTTTCAATGCCCGATATAGACGTTGACTTCTGTCAGGACAATAGGGACAGGGTTATAGAGTACGTTAAGGAGAAGTACGGAAGGGAGAACGTTGCCCAGATAATAACCTACAACGTTATGAAGGCAAAGCAGACCCTGAGGGATGTGGCGAGAGCCTTAGGGCTCCCCTACTCAACCGCAGACCAGCTCGCCAAGCTCATACCTCAGGGGGACGTTCAGGGGACGTGGCTCTCCTTAGAGGAGATGTACGAGACCCCCTTAGAGGTGCTCAAGGAGCGCTATGGAGCTCACAGGGGGGACATAGAGGACAACGTGAGCAGGTTCAGAAGGCTGTGCAGGGAAAACCCCGACATTGATAAGCTCGTCCGCATAGCCCTCAGGCTTGAGGGTCTTACTCGCCACACCTCCCTTCACGCCGCAGGCGTCGTTATAGCTCCAAAACCTCTAAGTGAGCTCATCCCCCTTTACTACGACAGGGACGGGGCGGTAGCAACCCAGTACGACATGACCAAGCTGGAGGATCTGGGTCTCCTGAAGATGGACTTCCTGGGTCTCAAAACCCTGACCGAGCTCAAAGCCATAAGGGACCTGGTCAGAGAGAGGCACGGGGTTGATGTGGACTTCCTCAGGCTTCCCATGGACGACAAGAAGGTCTTTTCACTCCTTCAGGAGGGAAACACAACGGGAGTCTTCCAGCTTGAGAGCAGGGGAATGAAGGAGCTCCTCAAGAGGCTCAAGCCCGATACCTTTGAGGATATAGTCGCCGTCCTTGCCCTGTACAGACCCGGACCCCTGAAGAGCGGTCTCGTGGACAGGTACATAAACCGTAAGCACGGAAAGGAGGAGGTCGTTTATCCCTTCCCCGAGCTTGAGGATGTCCTGAAGGAAACCTACGGCGTAATCGTCTATCAGGAACAGGTAATGAAGATGTCCCAGATACTCGCCGGCTTTACACCGGGGGAGGCTGACACACTCAGGAAGGCTATAGGTAAGAAGAAGAAGGACCTCATGGAGAAGATGAGGGAGAAGTTCATAGAGGGGAGCGTCCAAAGGGGATACCCAAGGGATAAGATAACCAAGCTTTGGGAAGATATAGAGAAGTTCGCCTCCTACTCCTTCAACAAGTCCCACTCTGTAGCTTACGGCTACATATCCTACTGGACGGCCTACATGAAAGCCCACTACCCGGCAGAGTTCTTTGCGGTAAAGCTAACTACGGAGAAGAACGACAACAAGTTTATAAACCTTATAAAGGATGCAAAGATAATGGGCTTTAGAATACTCCCGGCGGATGTGAACAGGAGCGATGTCGGTTTTAAGATTGAGGGGGACAGGGAGATAAGGTTTGGAATAGGCAGGATAAAGGGAGTGGGTGAGGAGGCGGCAAGGGCTGTGGTTCAGGCAAGGAAAAGCACCCCCTTCCGCGGGCTTCAGGACTTCGTTGCGAGGGTTGATGGAAGGAAGGTCAACAAGAAGGTCATTGAGGCGCTTGTAAAGGCAGGAGCCTTTGATTTCACCGGCATGAGAAGGGATGAGCTCCTTGAAAGGGTGTCCAGCTCAGGGAAGAACATGTCTTCTCTCGCTCAGAACAGCCTGTTTGGGGGCGGTCCGAAGAGAAAGAAGCTTGATGTAAACGACCTTCTGAGGATGGAGAAGGAGGTCATCGGCTTCTACATATCGGGACATCCCTTGGACAAGTATGAGAAGCTCCTGACGGGCAAATTCACCCCCATAGAGGAGCTTGAGAACCTTGAGAGGGGTTCCGAAGTTACCCTTGCGGGTGCGGTGTCGGGGCTTCAGGTAAAGAAGACAAAAAGCGGGAGCTACATGGCGATCTTCAACCTTATAGACAAGAGCGGTATAGTGGAGGTGATACTCTTTCCAGATACTTACGAGGAGTATAAGGAGAAGCTGAGGGAGGATGGGGTAGTGGTTCTGAGCGGAACCCTTGATGAGGATATAGAGACCGAAAGCCTGAAGGTCCTCGGTAGAGAGCTCTCACTTCCGGAAGAGATTGCGAAGAATGGGGAAGGCTATCTCAGGCTGAGGATAAGGAAGGAGGACGCTATGAACGGGAAGCTCCTGAAGATAAAGGAACTTCTGGACAGGTTTGCCGACCCAGAGGGTGTACAGCTCATGCTTGAGGTTCACGGAAAGGACTTCAAGGCGGTATTAAAGACGCCTCCAGATTACAGAATCAATCCATCTACGGAGCTTCTGAACCTGCTGACCGAGAGATTGAAGGTGAAGGTCTCTGTGTGAATTTTACCCCTTAAAGGGGTTTAAAAATCATATAATATAAGTTAAAGGAGGGTGGAAAGATGAGAAAAGCTCTACTCTTTTCTTTGGCAGGGATCGCAAGCTTAGGTCTGGTGACCTCCTGCGGAGGAAAGAAGGAAGTTAAAACGGGCTTTGAAGAGGACCCCTGTCTCAAGGGGGCACCCGCCTGGGTTCTCAATCCTCAGGTTGAAGGCTCAAAGATAGCGGCTGTGGGCTCCGCAAAGCTGGGTAAGGCTGGACTCCAGTT
>NZ_JBWONM010000195.1:0-3609 GCF_056450045.1 Hydrogenivirga sp. | reverse complement strand
AGGGTGAAGATAGACTATCTCTCAGTTCCGAGGGCTGTCTTCACCGACCCCGAACTCGCCTCGGTGGGGATGATGGAGGAGGAGGCGAGGAAGAGGGGATTAGAGGTTGATGTCCGGGTTCTTGAGCTCTCCAAGGTCCCGAGGGCGATAATAGGCTTCAGGAAGGAGGGGGCTGTCAAGATGGTGGTTGATAGAAGTAACGAAAAGGTTCTCGGGGTTCACATCCTCGCGCCCCACGGAGCGGAGATAATCCACAGGGCTGTTCCACTTGTAAAGTACGGTCTGACCCTCGGGGATGTCATTGACACGGTGGACGTTTACCCTACCCTCTCCGAGTGCGTAAAGCTCTGTGCCCAGAGCTTCAGGAAGGATATCTCCAAGCTCTCCTGCTGTGCCCAGTGATCAGCGGGAAAGGTCGCCCACAACCTTCCAGAGCTCGGCGCTCCTGAAGAGGAAATCTTTAAGGGAGCTCACGGGCTTGACCCTTCCAACCACATCCCTTTTTCTGGGTTCAAGCAGGATTATCTCCCCCCTTTCGGGAAGGAAGAGGTATTCGCTCAACACCTCTTCAGAGCCCTCTATCTCCCTCACTCTTAGGAAGGGGACAGCCTCCTTACCCTCAATCCCCCTGACCTCAACACCGAGCAGTCTGTACATACCCCTCAGCGTCGGCTCTCCCCTGTACCTTACCTTCCTCAGGCTTCCCCTTGAGTAGCTGCCCTCCTCCGTGAGGGTGCATTCCTCCCTGTAAACCTCAATCCTCCTATCTTTGGGGTCTATCCTGACTGAGTAGCCGACTTTCAGGACCTTTCTCACCCTTCCTTCCTCTGTGTAAGTTCTCACATCCTTGTAAAGCTTTGAAAAGGCGCTCTCCATGGACTTGAAGTTATAAAATTTTCCTATGAAGTTTCTGCTCTCCGACAGCTTTTCAAAGAAAGCCCTCAACTTTTACAACAGCTTCGTGAACCTCCTCGTAATCCTTACAGTCCCGATAATCATACTCACGCTCATTACAGCGATAGTGATAATCCTGTACGACCTGAGGCTCTTCACCGCCCACGTAGTCGGAGGGGAGCTCCGCCTTGAGCATGAGGAAGCCTTCAGATTGCTCATAAAGAACATACTCAACTTCTTCGTTCTAATAGAGCTCTTCAGAGTTTTCCTTGACGTCATAGAGTACAGGAGGATAAGGAAGAGGCAGATGCTTGAGGCGGGTATAGTCTTCGTAGTTAGGGAGATAGTCATATCAATGTTTGAGCACAGGTTCAGCTACACGGACCTGATAGGCTACGGAGTCCTCCTCGTGTCCCTCGGGATAACCTACGTTCTCATGGAGAGGAGCTGGTTTGAGTTCGTTCGCTTTACGAGGATGGGTGCCTTCTCGGGTCCCCAAGTCAGGAGGCTTGAGCGCAGAGTTAAGCTCAGAAAATCTGAGGATTGACATTGAAAAGACCGCCTTCGGCGGTAGCTTTAAAAACATGAAGGAGAAGTGGAAGGTAATAGCCAACCTGCTTGAGGAGGAGTTTGACTTAGAGGTTCAACCCTCCTACGAGGGCTGGGGAGCGGGCTACGACCCCAAGTACCTGCCCCTCCTTGAGATGTGGGCAAGGGGTGAGGTTGAGGAGGTTCCTCCCGGAGTTAAAAGACCGAGAGGCATAACATTCAACGTCGTTGAGTTCCTTAGAAGAACCGACGACTGGACTCTCAACTCCATAAGGCATGAGATAAGCTACCTACTCACCACCCACTTCCCCCACTGGAGGCTGGGTCAGAGGGAGGTCTTCAGGGCTGGGTATGTTCCCACCTCCTTCTTGGTTCTATTCTCTGTCCTTGAAAGCCTCAAGGCTGATGAGAGGATAGTTGAGGAGATACCCTCAGCCCTATTCGGGCTGAAATCAAGGCTCAAAGAGGTTGCCCAGTCCCTCAACCCCATTTACCCTCACCATCAGCTCGCCCTATCCCTTCTTTACCGCTGGCTCGGTGAGGAGGCGCCCTTCTCTCAGGAGATAAAGCACTACACCGACAGCATGGAGAAGAGCTTCTATGAGTACATAAGGGAGAAGGACAATCAGACAGCCTACGACATAGTCATGGAGGAGCTCTGGACCAAGTTCAGGGTTCTCGTTGATGAAGCAAGGGACATGAACTACATAGACCTACTCCTTGATGAGGCAAGGGGAAGGAGGAGGGACGATGGGCATAGGGGAAGGATAATGACCGACATCCTCAAGAAGCTACCCGACAAGTACAGAGAGATGGTCGGCGAATACAAAGAGGGGAGCTCCGCCGACATACCGGAGGTTGATAGGAAGGAGATTCTGAAAGCCCTCCACTCCCTCCAGGACTGGATGAAGGACTACGTCAGACAGATGAGCTACTTGGACATGCTGGAGAAGGACGTCGCCTTCTTGCAGAACTTTCTACCCAGAACCCTTGAGGTTGACATAGAGCACAGGGGATTCCTTAGCTTCATATTCAAAGGCTGGGAAGAGGAGGGAGGAGCCTCCAACTCCCTTAAGAAGCAGGAAACCCAGCAGGAAGAGCTATCTGACACCGACAGAAAGTATAGAAAGGAGCACGGACTCACCGAGGAGGAGTTCAAAAAGTACAGGCTCCTGATGAAGAGTATCCTCCCTTACGTTGAGCACTTCAAGAGGAAGTTTGACAGCCTTCTGCCTGAAGAGGAGGAGAGGTGGGGCGGTGCCCACCCCGTTGGAAAGAGGCTCAACTTCAAAAGACTCCCCACCGAAGTCCCTATAAGGAGGGGGAAGATATACTCAAGGAGGGAGGTACCCGAGAGGAAGGAGCTCGCCTTTGAGCTCCTGATAGACATCTCAACCTCAATGAAGAAGGAGGAGAAGATAACGAACGCTGTCAGGTCCCTTCTGCTCGTGTCGGAGGTCCTTGACAGGCTCGGCATGCCCTTCTCCATAGAGGTGTTTAACGACAACGTGTATGAGCTCAAGGGCTTTGAGGAGGACTACAGGGTTGCAAAGGCAAAGATCATGGAGCTCCTATCGGGGGCTGGTGGAGGAACGGACCTCGGGAAGGCTGTCAGCATAGGGCTTGAGAATCTTGAGCTTTACACCAAGAAGATGGGCAGAAAGGGAATACTCATCCTCTTTACCGATGGAGAACCCACGCGGGGGCTCAGGGGTGAAGAGCTCAGAAGCTTCATCCTTCAGATGAAACAGAAGTTTCCGATAGTCGGTGTGGGCGTGGGTGAGGCTACGAAGATGGTGAAGGAGTACTTTGACAGGACGGGTATAAGCGTGGAGGACATATCCAAGTTACCCTCCGCCTTTTCCTTTATAATTGAGAACCAGCTCAGGAGGTTAATATCGGTAAGCTGAAAGTATAATAATCGAAAGATGAGACTAAAAGATGTGATAGATAAACTCAGGAAAATTAAAAGTATGGGTTCTGTCCCCTCTCTAAGGAGTGGCTCAACAGGAGTCGGATATACCTTTGAAACTCTATTTGGTATAGAAGAAAACAATATTCCAATCCCAGACATAGGTGGGAGAGTTGAGATAAAGACAGTGAGAAAAGACTCTCAATCATTAATAACTCTTTTTACATTCAATCGGGGAGTTTGGTACATTAGAC
>NZ_JBWONM010000194.1:0-3677 GCF_056450045.1 Hydrogenivirga sp. | reverse complement strand
TCTCCGGCGAGGTGGTCCCTGAACTCAACCCCCTCCTCACTCACCTTAACCTTTGACTTCCTGTCCCCGAACCTACCCTGACCGAGGGAGAAGACCTGATAACCCCCGCTGTCGGTCAGCAGTGGTCTATCCCAGGATATGAAGGAGTGGAGTCCCCCCGCCTCCTTTATGACCTCCTCCCCCGGTCTCAGGTAGAGGTGATAGGTGTTGCCGAGGATTATCTGGGTTCCGACTTCCCTCAGAAGCCTATGGGTCATAGCCTTAACCGTTCCCTGCGTCCCGACGGGCATGAAGACGGGTGTCTCTATCACGCCGTGAGGCGTCCTTATCCTACCTCTTCTCGCCCTTCCATCCTCCGATAGAACCTCAAAGCTGAACATGGGAAGGTATATTTTATAGGTTAAGGAGGGTGAGCCATGAGAGCTGTTGTCTTTACACTTCTTCTTATCTTCTCCTTTGCCCAGGCGGACGAGTTCATAGAGAACCTGATAAGGAAGCTTGACGAGAGGGGAAACAAGGCTTGGTGGTGGGACGAGAGATGGTGGAGCGAGGGCTACATAGAGCCGCCCAGAAACTACAAGGTGAAGGTCAAGTGGGTTACCGTTAGGAACGAAGACGTTGAGATACCCGTGATGGTGGCACGTCCCGTGAAGGAGGGGAAGTTTCCCGGCGTTCTCTTCCTCCATGGAAGGAGGGGGCTTGATGAGCTCTTTCAGCTCCATGTGAAGAGGCTTGCAGCGAGAGGCTTTGTGGTTGTGGCACCGGACCTCTACACCGGTAGGTTCATAGAGAGGTTCCCCATATACCACGACCCTGCCGTTGAGGAGGATGCGAACAAGGTCCTTGACTACGCCCTCTCCAGAAAGGACATCAGCCCGAAGAAGGTATGTGTCTACGGACTGACGAGGGGAGGATTTTACTCCCTCAGGCTCCTTGTGGCAAAGAAGAGGCAGGTGAAGGATATCGCCTGCTGGGTTGGGTACTATCCCCACCTTCAGGACCCCAACAGACCGGAACCAATGCAGGTGTACAGGTATCACGAGGATATTGAGAAGGTCAAGGTTCCTGTCCTCTTCTTTGTGGGAAGGGAGGAGCAGTATCAGAGGCTCAGACCAGCCCTCATGGCGGTTGACTACCTTCGCTCCGAGGGAAGGGAGGCTTACATAGTGGTTTACCCCGGCGTCGGAAGGGGCTTTGACTTCAGGGACGGAGGCAAGAGAAAGTTCGCCGATGACTTGGCTGCCAAGGACGCCGTCGTCAGGGCTGCGAGGTTCATAAGGGAAAAGCTTGGAGTTAAAAAAAGTCCTTGACTTGAGGCTTAAGCCAGTCTATATTTTTGGGTGAGCTTGAGGCTTGAGAAAGGGGAGGGCGCCTTACCCTTTCTTCGGTTCTCAGGTTCAAGAAATTTTTAGGAGGTTTTAGTTCCATGAGTCTCACAGGCACAGTCAAATGGTTCAGCAAGGACAAAGGGTACGGGTTTATAACCCGTGATGACAACCAGGGGGACGTTTTCGTCCACTTCTCAGCCATACAGAAGGAAGGCTTCAAGACCTTAGAACAGGGTCAGAGGGTTGAGTTTGAGATTGAAGAGGACGTGAAAGGTCCAAGGGCTAAGAACGTCGTCATTCTCAACGGTCAGTAAAGGGCAAGCTCCCTAAGGATAAGCCTTTTCTGAAGGTTCCCCCCCTTCGGGGGGATTACCTTTTCACCCATCTCAAGACCAACTGGATAACCCATCTCTATCAGTTTGACGGTAAGGTAGGCGAGCTTTGAGAGCTTTGTCTCCTTATCACCCTCAACCATATCCATCCTGAGGACTATCGGCTGTCTCTCCTCCTGAACCATCTCCCTTACCATCAGCTTCTCCTTCTTAGCGCTCAGCTTCCAGTGAATAAGCTTCATAGGCTCCCCACCGTACTCCTTTATATTTTTCAGCTCCTCGTATCCCCTCACGAGGGTAGTCTGGGAGAGGTTTCCCTCCTCCTGATAGGAATTAGCCTCCACGGGGAGGGGTGCCGGAAGGGGCTCTGGGAAAACCACCACAGAAACCTCAACCTCAACCTCCATGTACCTGACGAACATACCGAGGGGAAAATCGGAGCTCACCTCAAGCCTAACATTCTTTACAGCACCCCTTATTGGAAAGACCAAGAAGAGATACCCCTCAGCGGGTTTATCCGTTATCAGGGGAAAGAGGGTCTGGTCAATTGAGGAGGAGACCCTCACCAGAAAGGAAGGGAGCCTTCCCTTCTTCTTGGCTATCAACCTGAAGCGTGTCTTTCTGTTGGCAAAGACCTCCTCCGGAGGTATAAGGGTTAGCCTTATTCCCCTTATGTTTATAACTGAGCTCAGCCCCGATATCAGCATCAGAGCGAGCATTGAGGAAACTATTATGTAGAGGAGGTTGTTTCCCGTGTTTGCGGCAGCAACCCCGAGGAAGACCGTAACTCCTATGAATATGCTTCCAGACCTCTTTACCTTTACCCTCATTTCTTCTTGATTAAGTTATCCCCCAGTATGTTGAAGGCGAGTATAGTGAGGAAGATAGCCATCCCCGGTGAGAGCATCCAAGGGAAGGAAGAGAGAACGTTGGTGTTCCTCACCTCAGAGAGCATGTTTCCCCAGCTCGGTTCTGGCTCCTGAATGCCGAGTCCCAGCAGGCTCAGGGCAGCTTCCCCCAGTATGTAGGCGGGTATGGACAGGGTGGCTGAGACTATCAGGTAGTAGTAGGTGTTGGGGAGGATGTGTTTCCTCAGTATCCTGAAGGTTCCCGCACCGTAGGTCTTTGCAGCCAACACGAACTCCTTCTCCCTTATGGAGAGCACCATGCCCCTCACGACCCTTGCGAGACCAGCCCAGCCAAGAAGCGAGAGGATGAAGACTATCATCAGGAATATCTGTCCGCTCGTCATCTCAAGGGGAAATACCGCCCTCAGAGAGAGGAGGAGGTAGAAGGTGGGTATTGACATGAGTATCTCCACGAGCCTCATGGTTAGGGTATCAACCCTCCCACCGAAGTAACCCGAAAGACCTCCAACTATCGCACCTATGAAGAAGGTCACGATAGTCCCGATTATCCCTACACCAAGGGAGTACCTCGCCCCATAGAGGAGCCTTGAGAATACGTCCCTTCCCAGCTTGTCCCCACCGAGGAGGTACAACCTGCAGGGCTCTTCAACCGCCAGGAGCTTGAAGCCAAACTCCGTTCTGGTAAAAAGTTTGAGCGGGCAGGAGATGTCCTTTTTCTCCTCATAGACCTTGAAGAGGGGGTCCTTCAGTTCGTAGAGGTTTACGTAAGGGAAGGTGAGTTTACCGTCCTTTAGGAAGTGAAGCTTTGTCGGTGGGTGGTAGGGCTTTGCCCTGTTCTGGAGGTCGTAGGGGTAGGGGGCTATAAAGTCAGCCAGAAGTGCCGAGCCGAAGAGCATAGCTATCAGAGTGAGGGAGAACCTGACACCGTTGTTCACCATAAATGATTATAATTAAGGCATGAGAAAGAGCGAGCTTGTATCTATGCTCCTTTACAACGTAGCCCTTGAGCACTCCGCCATAGTCCAGTACCTTTACCACATATTCCTGATAAACAACGCGGAGATCACAGAGGAGATTGAGAAGATTGCCCGTCAGGAGATGCGCCACATGAAGTGGTTTGCCCAGAAGGTGGTTCAGCTTGGAGGTGA
>NZ_JBWONM010000193.1:0-7708 GCF_056450045.1 Hydrogenivirga sp. | reverse complement strand
GTAAGTGCCACCGCTCCCACTCCTGCGACCTTGAAAAGGTCCCTCCTTGTAATCATCTCTAACACCTCCTTAGGTTTGATTTCTTGCAAGCCTTAAAGAGCAGGTTGAGAAAGTCATCCCTCTCCCTACTTCCGAATATTCTGTAAAGTATTTTATCACTCTGAGGATCGTATACAACAAAGTAGGGAGTTCCAAGGACCCCGAACTTCCTGTCAAGCTCCTGCGATTCGGAGGCGTTGATGCTCACCACAACGAATCTCTTCCTTATGTAGCTGTCAACCTCCGGGTCCCCAAGGACGAACTCCTCCATCTGCAGGCAGTAAGGACAGTGCTCACCGTAGAAGTAGAGGAGGACCTCCTTGTTCTGAGCCCTTGCCAGCTCAACCCCCTTTCTGAAATCCGTGACCCAGCTCTGGGAGAGGGTGATTGAGGAAAAGGCAATCAGGACAAGCATCGCAAGCTTCAGCATTGCAGTAAATAATTTAGAGTATTGGCTTTCCCTTAAATCTTAATTGTTTCTTATGAGTTAATAACCAAGTCTAATTTAAAATAATTCTTATATAAGAATATAAGAAACCCATTATGGAAAGAGGGGAACCTTTGGAAGGGAGAGACCCTCTTCAAGACCTGAGATAAGGTTCATGTTCTGGACAGCCTGCAGGGAGGCACCCTTGCCGAGGTTGTCTATCGCCGATACTATCACCGCGGTTGATGTTCTCTCATCGTAAGAGGGGTATATGAGGCAGAGGTTGGTTCCGAGAACCCACTTCGTCTTTGGGGGGTCTTCCACTACGTGAACGAACTCCTCTCCCTTGTAGGTCTCCGAGAAGATCTCCCTCAGATCTACAGGTGGCATTTTGATGTAAAGGGTTGAGAGCATGCCCCTTGAGGCTGGAACTACAACGGGCGTGAATCTTATCTTCAGTCCCCTGCCCGTCAGTCTCCTGACCGCATCCTCCATCTCCGGCGTGTGCCTGTGCTTCTCAACCGAGTAGGCGAAGAAGCTCTCTTCCATCTCGGGAAAGTGGAAGTGCTGGCGCGTCTTCCTACCGGCTCCGGAAACGCCCGAAAGGGCGTGAACTATAACCTCGTCAAACTCTATACCTTCCTTCAGAAGGGGGTAGAGGGCTAAGAGAGTTGCGGTAGGGTAGCACCCGGGGTTCGCTACGAGCCTTGCCTTCTTTATCTCTTCTCTGAAGAGCTCCGGCAGACCATAGATAGCCTGGGAGAGGAGCTCGGGGTGGGTGTGATTAAAGCCGTAGAAGTGCTCGTAGCTCTGGACATCCCTTATCCTGTAGGCGCCTGAGAGGTCAACAACCTTCCTGCCCTCTTCAAGGAGCCTTGGGACGAGCTCCATTGAGGCTTCGTGGGGAAGGCAGAGAAAGGCTAAGTCGTAGTCTCCTTCTGGTTCTGGAACGAGCGTGCGTTCCCCAAGTACGGGTGAGAGATGGGGAAGAACCTCTCTGACCTTCTTCCCCGCTGTTGATGATGAGACGAGGGAGGTTATCTCAACCGCCGGGTGCTGGGAGAGGGCTCTGATAAGCTCCGAGGCTGTGTAGCCTGTGGCACCGTAAATGCAAACCTTTAACGCTTGCTCCACCTGTACTTAGCCCTTGCACCCATCTGAGCGTACTTCTTCCTTTCCTTCTCCCTCGCGTCCCTTGTGAGTAGCCCGGCCTTCTTTAGGGATGGTCTGAGGTCTGGGTTGTGGGACAGGAGCGCCTTTGCCACCCCGTACATTATAGCCTCCGCCTGTCCTGAGATTCCTCCGCCCCTGACGGTTGCGTATATCCCGAACTTCCCTTCGGTCCCGCTGACCTTGAAGGGAAGCATCACCTTCTGATAGAGGGTCTCCCTCTGGACGTACTCTCTGAGGTCATACTCCTTTCCCGTTTCATCAACCCTGACTATGAACCTATCGGGGTGGTCCTTGAGTATCCACACCCGCGCTATGGACTCCTTTCTCCTTCCCGTTCCGTAGTGGGAGTTCTCGGGGGTTATCTTAAAGTCCTTGAGTTTGCTCATGCTCTAACCTCCAGTGGCTCCGGCTTCTGTGCCTGATGGGGGTGCTCGCTTCCCCTGTAAACCTTCAGCTTCTTTATCATCCTGTGTCCGAGCCTGTTCTTGGGAAGCATCCTCTTGACTGCAAGCCTTATAACCTCTTCGGGCTTGTTCTCAAGCATCCAGCCCAGGGTTCTCTCCTTTAAACCTCCAGGGTAGTTGGAGTGTCTGTAGTACTTCTTCTGCTCAAGCTTTTTACCTGTAACCTTTATCTTGTCTGCGTTGATAACTATCACAAAGTCCCCGCAGTCAACGTCGGGCTGGTAGTAGGGCTTGTGCTTTCCCCTGAGCACCTTGGCTATCTCGCTCGCAAGCCTGCCAAGGACCTTACCCTCTGCGTCCACGATGTACCACTTCCTCTGAACCTCTTCGGGCTTTACCCTGTATGTCTTCATCTCACACTCCTTTCAGGAAACCAATATTGTATTACTTTTTGCCTATATATTCAAGGGGGTTGAGGACGGAGCCGTCCTTGGACCTTATCTCAAAGTGGAGAGCACACCTACCAGAGCCGGGCTTCAGCCCTACCTTACCTATAACCTCTCCCTTTGAAACCCTGTCCCCCCTCTCAACGAGGTTCTGCATATTGTAGGCGTAGATGGAGAGATACCCTGGATGCTCAACTATGACCATGTTCCCGTAGGTAGTGAGGTCGTCCCCGCTGTATATAACCCTTCCTCCCTCAACCGCCCTGACCTTGTCCCCGCAGGATGTGTATATATCAACGCCCCTGCTCGCCTTCTCCACCTTCCCATCTACGGGGAAGAAGGAAAGGGCTATCTTCGGTTTGTCTATGTACCTCCTCTCAAAGGCTCTCTTGGGAACTGGAACCTTTATGAGCTGACCTATCCTTATTATGTTGCCTCTCAGGTTGTTCGCTCTCTTTATTTCCCTCCAGCTCACCCCGAACTTCTTGGCTATCTTCTGGAGGCTGTCACCTCTCCTTACCCTGTACTTTATGTAGACCACCCCCCTCTTTCTGTAACTGCGCTGGTGCCTCTTAGCAACCCTGCCTTTTTTGGGTATCTTTAGCCTCTGCCCCACCCTTATTATGTTGCCTCTCAGGTTGTTAGCTCTCTTTATTTCTCTCCAGCTCACCCCGAACTTCTTGGCTATCTTCCGGAGGCTGTCCCCCCTCCTTACCTTGTATATAAGGTATCCCTTATTCTTTGCCTTCCTCTTTACACTTTTCTTTTTGTAGGGTATGCATATCCTCTGCCCTACCCTGAGGAACTTCCTCTTCTTGAGCTTTGGGTTAGCCCTCAGGATGTCCTTTATGTACATATTGTACCTGTCCGCAACCTTCCAGAGGCTGTCTCCCGGTCTGACCTTGTGGTAGAGCCTGCACTTTGCAGCGAAGGAATCACCGACCAGGAGGCTAATACCTAATATCAAAGCCATGAAGAGGCTCATCGGGTTCCTCCTTGTGTATCTCAATCTTCTCCACCTCTGAGAGTCTCGGACCTCTCCAAACCTCCTTTATGAAGTGACATAAAACTTCTTCGTCCCCTTGAGCCAAGATTTCAACCCTGCCGTCGGGAAGGTTCCTCACCCAGCCGGATACACCGTAGCTGTCGGCAACCCTCTTGGTGTAAGCTCTGAAGCCCACCCCTTGGACCACCCCTGACACGAATATGCGCATCCTCATGTTCCTTATAATATTAACAGGAGGTTAAAGTGTATGAATGGTAGAGTGGTCTTTCTCCTCAACCCCCTTAAGAACGATAAGGTGTGGGCTGTGATGACTCCTGACGGAGAGCTCATGTACGACATAATGTCGGTCAAGAGGGCTGAGCTGTGCATGGCTGAGAATGAGCAGTACTGGCTCAACCCCTTTGGGGGTTCCTTTCAGTGGGATACTAAGGTCTCTGAACCCTACGAGGCTGAGTTTGTCTTCTTTAAGAAGGAGGCTCAGCAGTATATGTGTGTCTTTGACCTCCAGATAGCTGACCTTCAGTACGTTGACTACGCTCCCGTCAGCGGTGAGCTTGTCTTTGACGAAGGTGAGCTCGGAAAGAAGCTCGGTAGCAAGAACCTCGGGGAGTTCAAGAGGTTCATGAACGAACTCTGGGAGTATATAAAGGAGTCTTCCTGATGCTTGATGAGAGGCTCCTTGAAATATTAGCCTGTCCCCTCTGCAAGGGAGAGCTTGTGTACGATTCCAAGAAGGAGAGGCTTATCTGTGAGAGGTGCAGGGTTTACTATGAGGTCAGGGAAGGGATACCCGTTCTCCTCCCCGACTCTGGGAAGCCTCTTGAAGGAGAAAGCTCCTGAGCTCCTCCTCGCTCTCGGTTGAGAAGTCCGCCGGTATGTCAAGCTCAACCACTTTCTTGAAGTGGACGAACTTAGCGGGCTTGCCGTACATCTTCCTGTAGAAGTAAACCATCTCCCTGTCGGCGTTGTTGTCTCCTACATACACCCCCTCTTCAGCTCCGAGGAGCTCCATGCACAGGTGCAACGGGTAAGGGTGGGGCTTCCTGAGATCTTTGTCAGCAACGTCGTCCTCATCCACCGTAACATCAAAGAAATCCCTAAGTCCGAACCTTTCAAGAACGAACTCAAGGTCCTCCTTTGGTCTTCCCGTAACTATACCCAAGGGAACTTCCCTTTCCTTTAGCTCCCTGAATAGCTCCGCCGGGAGTATCTGCTTCTCCCTGTCCTTGAGCCTGTTGTATATCTCGGTGAACCTCTCAACGAGCTCCCCGTAGTCCGCCTCTCCCCCAAACTCCTTTATTACCTCGTAGGTTGCGTCCCAGTCGTTGTTTATAGACTTGGAGAACTTTATCTCCTTCACCGCTGAAAGCGGTACCTCCCTATTAAGAAAAAGCTCTGCCGTCTCCTTTATGGCGTAGTGGTAGCTCTCGCGGACATCAACTATAACGCCGTCAACGTCAAAGATTATCGCCTTCATCTTAAACTCTCTCTGGAACGTTCTCCTGGGTCTTGGAAAGGATAAACTTCACGAAGTTGCTTGCAAGGAACGTGACGTTTGATGTCTTCGGGTATATTATGTTGAAACGTCTCTTTATCTTAAAGCCCCTTATCTTCACGGGAACTAAGGAGCCCATCTCAATCTCCCTAAGGATTAGACCCCTTGAGAGGAAAGAAGCTCCGTAGCCTCCCTTAACTATGTGTATTATTGTTCTGCTGCTGTTAGCCTCTATCTTTATGTTCAACCTCTCAAAGACTATGCCGAGCTTCTCAAGGGCTTCTCTTACTATCTTCCTCGTCCCGGAGTTCATCTCCCTCATGACGAGGTCTATGTTGTAGAGCTCTTCGGGTTCTATCTCCCCCGCATCCGCTATCGGGTTGTCGGGATAGGTGAAGAAGACTATCTCGTCCTCAAGCCAGGGCACGCTCACGAACTTGTTGGAAGCCTCCCTCTCTATGATTCCGAGGTTCAGGACTCCAGAGAGAAGTCCCTCTTCAACGTCGTGGGAGTTTCCCGTAAACACCTTTACCGTCGCACTCGGAAACTCCCGGTGGAACTCCGCTATTAGGGAAGGGACTATGAACTCGCTGAGGGTCGCGCTGACTCCGAGGAATAGGGTATCCTTGAGGTCCTTCTTTATCTTTGCTATCTCCTCCATGAGACCTTCGTAGCTCCCGAGGAGTATCTTTGCTATCTCGTATATCCTCTTGCCCTCCTCCGTGAGGCACATCTTACCTCCCTGCCTCTGGAAGAGCTTCGCTCCTATTGTCTTCTCCAGAGCCTTTATCTGCTGGGTGACCGCCGGCTGGGTTATGTAAAGTATCTCAGAGGCTTTTGAGAAGCTCCCCAAGTCTGCTACCGTCACGAAGGTCTTTAGTTTGGAGATATCAATCATTTCAAACTTTAATTATAGTATAAGCTCTTCTTATTGCAAGTATAAGTTTATTAAATCGGGGACCGGGATACGGTCCCCCAGATAGTTAAGGACATGAGCAAGGTCTTGATGAAGAATCAACTTGTATCTGACCAGATAATGATTGTTCATTTCCGTCGGTAGTGACATATACTCCCGAGTAGCTGTAAGTTCCATAGCTTGTTATTTCCTGATAGCTACTACAAATACATTGAGAAGCCTCTGTTATTTCGTAGCTCCATGAGCCCGGATTGGTTCCTGGGAATTCAAGAGATATATATTCTCCAGGCTCAAACTGTCCATTTAAGCAAACCCATATTCTGCTAAAACCTATGTCATGTTCTACACCAGAACACTTTTCTGAGACGTTTTTAGGGTTTCCTGTATCATCTTGTGGAAGCCATGAGCATGCTTCTTTTACTGTCTTACCTTCAGCTGCTGGAGGTGATTCAGTAATCACAAGCTTAATAGTGCCCTTAATGAGTTTTCCATTTGTGATGTTTTTTTGAATTTCTACAGGTATACCACTGTTGTTAGGTGTAGATAGATGTAGTACGCCTCCTACAGTTCCTTTAGTATCATCAGATTGATCTTCATCGTGAAAGAAACCAACCTCAAATTTTTTCTTGCCATTTACAACGCTAACCGCACACATATTAGCTTTAACTATATGCCCTCCCCCTGATGCATACTTGAAGCCTAACTCAACATCTTGTCCTTTGCATATCTCCTTGCAGATAAATTCAAAAGTAGGTGTTCCTTTATACTTAGATGTGAGGTTTTGATAAGTAACATCGTTCTGTATCTCCTTATGTGTTGTTTGGTGCTTTACTACTAAACATATGTTATTATTGCGAATATATTTAAGCTTGCCATTAATCAATTTTGCAGGTGGTACTCCGTTACCCACTCTTCTGTTTCTATCAAGCGCTATTTGCCTCTCCATTGCATCACCTAATTTACCAACCAAAGTGTTATCACCTCTAAGTCCAGCTTTATGCTCATGCGGAACATTAGTGCCCCATTTGTCCTTCAGCCATGCCAAACTGTTGGCAACTCCAGCTGGCGCACATTGATTCCTTGCTGCTTGAATGTTGTATTTATGTGCATCCACCTGAAAACAGTAAGCAAACTTAAAATTGTCTCCTGTTAGTTCTCCAAAACGGACTCTATTTTTACCAGCATTTTGAGCAAGATTTTGCATTTCGGACACTAAATTATCTACATTTATTTCATAAGAGATAAGTTTCTGCGCAGCAGAGCTTACTATCTCAAGTGGAGGTCCTGTAGCCTCAGAGTCTCCAAAACCTTCAGCATTGTATTGCCGTTCAGTTACAACCCATTCATCCAGTGCACTTGGATTAAATTCACTAAGAGGCTGAGATGTCACTAATACTTTAGCCTTAATTTTGTCAATCTTGCTGTTGTATAGAGGGTCCTGATGCATAGCAAATTCTATACCCAAAAGTCCCATGGGCTGTTCAAGAGGAAGCAGTTGATTTTCTATTACCCAACCCAGGTTGTCTACAAACACATTTATGAATACAACGGTGCCTAAATTCATATTGATAAGCTTACTGGTGTCAATCTCAATGAAACCCACGCCTGTATATATACCTTCTACCTGTTTGATGCTTAATGATTGACTTTGTGTTATACCTGGAAAAGTGTAAACAGTCTGTTTTATATTTGCCACACCAGATGAGGGAGATATTGGCACACTATCCGTAGATTCTGAACTACTGGAATTACTACCCCCTATACCGCAGGACAGTATGGTTATAAATGAAATTGAAATAAGA
>NZ_JBWONM010000192.1:0-3223 GCF_056450045.1 Hydrogenivirga sp. | reverse complement strand
AGGCTCTCAAAGGGTTACACCGTCGTCCTTGAGGGGAGGCTCACCCAGGACAGATGGACAGGTTCAGACGGGAAGAACTACAGCAAGGTCAGGATAGTAGCTGAGGCTGTGAGGATAATAAGGAAGCCCAAGATAGAAGAGGTTGAGGAGGAGGACATAGTGCCTCCCGGCATGGAGAAGATAGAGGAGGAGCTCAAGGACCTTGACCAGAAGAGCCCCTTTGATGAGGACGATGAGATACCTTTTTGAGAGAGGAAGCGTAAATGCACATTAAAGTCGCTGTATGTCCCCACGACTCTACGAAGAATAAGGCAAGCTGGCTCTACTTCATAACCTACCTCTCCCGACACACAGGTCTTGATATAACTATGGAGCAGTGCTTTGAGTTTGAGTGCTATTACAAAAGCTTCCCATCGGTGGATATGACTTATTCCAATCCCTTAGATGCCCTGAAAATAAAGAAGGAAAGGGACTTCATTCCTGTTGCAGGCAACGACAACTACGATGAGGTCGTAATTATAGCCAACAAAGAGGAGGAACCGTCTCTGCCTGCGATGATGGGCAAGAAGGTAGGACTGGTTAAGAACCAGTTTGCCAGTTACCTTGGTATGAAGGTGCTCAAAGGCAGAGGTATAGAGATTATCCCTGAGTACAGAGAATCATGGCAGGCGGTTTTGAGCAGTGTGGCTAAGGGGGAACTCCCTTACGGCTTCTTATATAAAGACTTCTGGGAACAGTTGTCCGATATATCAAGGACTGGAGTAAGGTTGATTTACGAAAGCGATGAGAGGCTGAGTTCCCATATACTTATGCTGGCACCAGAATACCTCCAGTACAGGAACCTAATCCTTGATGTCCTTAAAAAGATGCCAGAGGATGAGGAAGGGTCAAAAATACTCAAAGACCTTAGGATAGGTAAATGGTACCCTGTTGATTCCTTGGAATATATTGAAAAACTTATTCAGGAGGCGTGAAGGATGGCTATCAAGAGACCTACCAGGAAGAAGGTCTGTTACTTTTGTGAGAACAAGAAGGAGCCTGACTACAAGAACTACGAAGAGCTCAGGCAGTTTATGACCGAAAGGGCGAGGATAAAGTCAAGGAGGCAAACAAACCTCTGCAGCAAGCATCAGAAGAGATTAGCCCTTCAGATAAAGAGGGCGCGCCAGCTGGCACTCCTGCCCTACGTAGTAATCTGATTAAAGGAGGAGAGAAGATGAAGGTTGTCCTGACGAGAGACCTTGAAGGTCTGGGCTTCTTCGGAGACGTTGTTGAGGTCAAAAGGGGATTTGCCAACAACTATTTAATACCGAGGGGTTACGCCCTGCCAGCAACGGAAGGGAACCTCAGGCACGTCCAAGAAATTCTCAAGCAAAAGAGCAGGAAGCTTGAGAGGGAGAAGAAGAAGGCTGAAGAACTTGCAAAGAAGCTAAAAGATGTCGTCGCGGTAGTTAAGAAGCCGGTGGGTGAAGCGGGAAAGCTCTTCGGTTCCGTGACAGCCTCAGATGTTGTGAACGCTCTAAAGGAACAGGGCATAGAGATAGACAGGAAGAACGTAGTCTTCCCCCACACTATAAAGCAGGTTGGTCTTTATACGATAACCATCAGGCTTCACAAGGACGTTTCCGTTGATATAAAACTTGATGTCAAGCCTGAGGAAAAGGAGTAAATTATTTAGACCATGAAAGAGATAGCGGTAGAAAGAAAGAAGCTCAGCTTTCCTATAGATCTGCTCTTCCTCTTTGGAGGAGTTCTCACGGCGGGCTTTCTATCCCTTCTTCCCTATGAAAATACCTTCTGGTATAAGTCCGCAATGCTCGTTTACGGGCTTGCCTCCCTAATGTACATAGCCTATGCCCTCTTCAGGGAGAGATTCCTCGGAGGTGTTGCCACAGGTGTCCTCTTTCTGGGGCTCCTTCTGAATCTGACGGGCATGCTCAGAAGGGCAATAGAGAGCTACCAGATGGGGTTATTTCACCCTCCCTGGAGCAACCTCTTTGAGGCTCTTACCTTCTGGAGCTTCGTTGCGGGTTCAATATACCTGGTAATAGAGAGAAAGTACGGCTTCAAGCTCATAGGAGCCTTTGTAGCACCCCTCATATTCTTTACATCCGCCTACGCCATATTCAAGGCTTCCCATGAGATAACCCCGCTCATGCCCGCTCTCAGGAGCTACTGGCTTTACATACACGTGGTAGCAGCCTTCATAGGATATGCGGGCTTTACGGTCGCCTTTGGTGGTGCGGTGGCTTACCTGCTTAAGGAGCACTTCTCCGAAAGCAGGCTGGCGAAGGTTCTTCCCTCAAGGGACCTCCTGGATGAGATAACCTACAAGTCTATCGCCATAGTTTTTCCGGTATGGACAGCCTCAATCATACTCGGTGCAGCGTGGGCGAACGAGGCATGGGGAGGGTACTGGAGCTGGGACCCCAAAGAGGTCTGGTCCCTGATAGTCTGGCTTTTCTTCGGCGCCTACCTTCACGCCCGCCAGCTTATGGGCTGGAGAGGAAAGAGGGTTGCCTGGATGGTGGTTTTCGGATTTGTGACCGTCCTGATATGCTTCTTTGCTATAAACCTCTACTTCCCGGGGTTACATAGCTACGCTACCGAGTAGTTCTCCTCTTCCTCCTCTTCTTGGAGCTGTTTTTTTCTGTCATCTGCTGGGTTATCTTCTTAGCGTTCTGGACAGCCTTCTTAACCTTCTCCTTTGGAGCCTTTATTATGCTGGCTATCTTTGCGATTATCTCATCGTTCTCCATGTCCTCTTCCAGGAGCTCAACTAGCGAGAGGATGAGACCGAGCTCGTTGTACCTGCTTTCGTAAGCTTCCACTATGTCTTCATCAAGCTCCAGCTCCTTTGCTATCTCCTGAGGGTGCTCTCCCATCAGCTCATCGGTAAGGGAGAAGAGCCCCGTTATGTAAGCCTTCTCCTCAAGCCCAGGTGCGTAGAGCTTTGCGAGCTCCTCAGAGAGGCTCGCCCTAAGGAGGGACCTCTTTATAAGCTCCTCCTCTTCGTGGGCTGCAAACAGCTCCGTTATAGCTAAGGCGAGGGTGAAGTTAGCAACATTGTTCAGGCTCAGGAGGGATATGGCATCTTCAACGGAGTTTATATCCTGTGCCCTCTCCCTGTATAGGGACTTAACGAACCTGAGCAGTCTGTAGGTTGCCCCAACGTCCCTCTCAATAACCTCCGCTACCTTCTTGAGATCCCTCTTCTTGAGAG
>NZ_JBWONM010000191.1:0-3864 GCF_056450045.1 Hydrogenivirga sp. | reverse complement strand
GGTCTTAGCTTCTTGATTTCACGCTCGTTCTTAGTCCCGAGTATCCTTTTCAAAAGCCATCCTATCATCTTATAACTCCCAAGTTATTTAATTTAATTAGTTTAAAATAAAACCGCAAGACAGCGTTATGAAGACAGAAGAAAGACAGCGCCTAATGGAACTACTCAGGAAAGCTATCTACGAGCTCACCGGCAACTACTACCCCGACGAGAGGATGAAGATACTTGAGTACAAGCTGGAGAAGCTTATAAGGGGCATGCCCGTAGGTTCAGACAACGCCGAAGGCGTCATATCTTACTTCCTGAAGTCTCCCGAGAGGAAGAGGATGCTGATAGACCTCATGACCGTCCCGGAGACGAGGTTCTTCAGGGAGAGGGAGCAGCTTGAGGTTCTCTTTGACAGCGTTCTCAAGGGTATCCAGAGCTTTGATGTGGCGAGCATAGGCTGTTCAACTGGACAGGAGCCCTATACCTTGGCCATGATGATGAGGCTCAGGGGAATCATTGGCAGGGTTGTGGGCATGGACATAAACGAGGAAGCCCTCCAGAGGGCAAAGGAGGGTGTTTACAGGAGCTCGGAGCTCAAGGATATCCCCCAGGAGTACAGGGGCTTCGTTGAGGTAAGGGATAAGTTTCTGTTCATAAAGCCGGAGATAAAGAGGATGGTGGAGTTCAGGCAGGCAAACCTGATAGAGAGCGGCGACTTCCTCCCCTTCAGGGAAAACTTCTCGGTGGTTCTGTGCAGGAACGTTCTCATATACTTTGATAAGGATTCCAAGAGGAAGGCACTAACTAACATAAGCTACATATTGAAGAAGGAGGGGATACTGGTTCTGTCAGCTACAGAGCTCCTTGGGAAGGAGTATCAAGACCTCTTTGAGCCCTTCAGGGCTGGGAGGTTTCTATTCTTTAGAAAGAGGGAGGATAGGAGATGATAAGGGTTCTGATAGTTGACGATTCGCCCTTCATAAGACTTGCCCTCAGAAAGATACTCAGCGGTGCTGAGGATATAGAGGTAGTCGGGGAGGCATCCAACGGCAAAGAGGCTGTCAGGCTCGCTCAGGAGCTTAGACCCGATGTCATAACCCTTGATGTGAATATGCCTTTGATGGACGGATTGAAGGCTCTTGAGGAGATAAGGAGGGTGTGTCCCCCCTGCAAGGTTCTCATGATAAGCGCCCTCACCAAGGAGGGTGCCCGGGAGACGATAGAAGCTCTTGAGAAGGGGGCTGTTGACTTCATAACCAAGCCCACCGACTATCAGGAGCTCTTCAGCTTCAAGGAAGAGATAGTGAGAAAGATAAGGGCAGCCTTCAGCGCAGGGATAAGGAGGGAGATATCCTTCAAGCCCCCTGTGAGGAAAAGGGAAGCCTCCTTCAGCGTGCCTCCTCTTGTCGCTATAGGGATATCAACTGGCGGTCCCCAGACGCTGAAGGTAGTTCTCCCCTCACTGCCCGAGGACTTCCCCTCGCCGGTGATAGTCGCCATCCACATGCCCGATACCTTTACGGCGACCTTCGCCAGCTACATGGATTCCCTCTGCAGATTGCCCGTCAAGGAAGCCCAGGAGGGTGAGGTTATCAGGGGTGGTCATATATACATATCAAGGGGAAGAATCCACCTTACCCTGAGAGGGACGCCCGAGAGGGCGTATGTCAGATACATAGAGGACGATTCCTATCCCTACAAGCCCTCGGCGGACCTCCTCTTGTCCTCGGCAGCGAAGGTCTTCGGCAGTGACACTATAGGCGTCGTCATGACTGGGATGGGAAACGATGGAGCGAAGGGAATAGTTGAGGTAAAGAGGGCTGGTGGGGTTACGGTTGCAGAGGACCCGAGCAGTGCCATACTCTGGGCTATGCCCGAGAGCGCAATAAAGACAGGCTGTGTTGATTACGTCGTTCCCAAGGAAGAGATGGCTGACCTCCTAATCAAGCTCGTAAAGGGTGCGAAGCTTCAGGAAAGGTAGCCAGCCTCCACACCTATGCAGGCTTCATAGACAAACTTTATCTTTCCCTTGTACTTTTCAATGACCTCGTAGTTCTCCGCTCCGGGCTGAAGCCAGACAACCTTAGCCCCCACCTCAATAGCCTCCTGGACTATAGGCTCTACGTGGGCTGGGTTTCTGTAAACGTTAACTATATCAATCGGTTCTGGCACGTCCTTAAGGGAGGGAAGCACCTCTATGCCGAGGATCTCCTGTCCCGCATACCTCGGGTTCACGAGATAGATCTTGTGCTTTCCTTTCTTCAGAACCTTCTCGGTTGTGTAGTAGGAAGGTCTCTCGGGCTTTGGAGATATGCCAACCACAGCGACGACCTTAGCCTCCTTGAGCGCCTCAAGGGCATCATCTCTGTGCTGAACCTCCATTCCAAACCTCCTGAGAGTCCTATGGTGGGCGGTGGCGGACTTGAACCGCCGACCTCCATCGTGTGAGGATGGCGCTCTCCCAACTGAGCTAACCGCCCTTCCCTATTTAATTATAGTACCTTCCTTTAGCTCCCTTACCTTCTGCGAGAGCTCTCCGAAGTTCTTCTCCGCAGTTAGCTTGACAAGAAGGCTGCCGACGACAACGCCGTCCGCAAACTCCGATATCCTCCTTGAGTGCTCACCCGTTGAAACTCCGAAGCCGACAACCACAGGCTTGTTGCATATACCCCTGTACCTCTCTATGTTCCGCCTGAGCTCCTCAATCGGGAGCTCCTTTCTTGCGCCGGTGGTTCCCGTCAGGGAGACGAAGTAAACCATGTCATCCGTTCTCTCACATATCAGGCTCAGGCGCTTCTCTGTGCTCGTAGGGGAAGCCAGGAGTACAAGGGAGAGTTTATACTCTGCCATAACCTCTTTGAGAGAGCCACACTCCTCTGGGGGAAGGTCGGGAACTATGAAGCCGTCAATTCCGCTCTCCACAGCCCTCCTACAGAAATTTTCATGTCCAATTCTGAAAATCGGGTTGTAATAGGTCATCAAGAGGATGGGAACCTTGGGAAAACTCTCCTTTATAGTCCTTGAAGCCTCAAACACCTGCTCTGACCTTATACCGTTCTTGAGGGCGACCTCGTGGGCGAGCTGTATAGTTGGTCCGTCCGCAACGGGGTCTGAGAAGGGAAAGCCGAGCTCAAGTATGTCGGTACCTTCAGAAAGAACGGTCTCAATCGCCTTCATAGAGGTCTCGTAGTCTGGGTAGCCCACCATAAGGTAAGACACAAGAGCCTTCTCCCCTTTCCTTTTGAGCTCCTCAAATTTCTCCTTCAGCCTTCCCATAGCTCGTAATCCACCTCTATCTGGGCAACCCTGCTGAGCATGGCATAGACACTGCAGTACTTTTCTACGGACAGCTTTATAGCCTGCTCAATTGCCTTCTTCTCTACCCTGCCCTTTATCCTGTAGGTAAGCCTTATCCTCTCATAAACCCTTGGATGGTTTTCCCTCCTGAGTCCGGAGATTTCTATCTCTATGTCTTCCACCTCCTGCCTCTTCTTCTTGAGGATGGTATAGACATCAACTCCAGAGCAACCTCCGAGGGATACGAGAAGGAACTCCATAGGCTTAAAGCCCTTTTCTCCAACAGGAATTTCCCCGCTGGAGAGCTTCGCTGTGTAGGTTCCTTCATCGGACAGTTTGAGGGATACTCTCTTCTCTTCCATGGAAGAAGACATTATAAAAGAAGAAAAGAAAAAAGAGGAAGGGGGCGGTCCAGCGAACTGGACTCGGGGGCTACGCCGTAGCAGCCATACTGGGTCAGAATACGAACCTGAACTGAAGGGTTATGGCATCGTTATCTATCTCGTTCCTCTGCTCGTCGTACTTCTGGTACTCAAGGGTCCACCCAAAGAGCTTAGCCCTGTCATACCAGTAGTTTATG
>NZ_JBWONM010000190.1:0-2156 GCF_056450045.1 Hydrogenivirga sp. | reverse complement strand
CAGATTTTCAACTCCACACGGTACATTAGGAACAGGGACACCGCCGAAGGCTACCTATGAACAGACAAGGTTTTCAACTCCACACGGTACATTAGGAACTCTACAAACACACCATAGAGCCCGACCTTGACATAGCTGTTTTCAACTCCACACGGTACATTAGGAACCCCTAAAGCATACAATCACCAAAGCACCTGAAAATCAAGGATTTCCCGAAATAGGAGGATAGCTCAAATTAAGTTAATTTCGGAAAATCCTCAGTAACCCAAAACACCACTTTAGAGGAGTGCATAGAACCCTTGAGCTACAATACTTTGGGGAATCCCCTCATCTTGACATAAAGAAACAAAGGTGCTTTGATGTTTCTAATCTAAAACAACCCTCCCTATTCAGTTGCCAAGGAGCCGGCGGGCTTTCACACCCCGCTCCCTACAAATTATATATTCATCTCTTAAATTTGCAACCAGATTTCAAGAGTAGAGCCTCGTACAGCTGTCAACACCTTCAACAGAGCTTATTGACTTGATCACCTCCCTGAGGTGCTTCTTACCCGTAACGTCAATGGTAAAGTCCATGAAGGCTGTTCCATCCCCTGTAGTTCTCGTTGAAGACTCCCAGATGTTTGAGCCCTGCTCCGCTATGTTCTTAGTTATCTCCGAAAGGATTCCTATCCTGTCTCTCGCCTGCACTCTTATCTTCGTCTTGAACCTACCTTCAGACTTTAGCTTTACCTTGAAGACCTTCTCGGGAAAGTTCTCCGCTATGTACTTGAGGTTTGCACATCCCTTCTCATGCAGGACTATACCCTTACCTCTCGTGACCACTCCGTATATCTGGTCTCCCGGAACGGGGTTGCAGCACTTGGCGAGCTCATACATAACACCCGATAGTCCCTCCAAAGATACCTCTCCCCTGCCTTCTGCCTGCTGTTTTTCGCCCTGTTTTCCCTTCTTGGGAGAGAGCAGAGAAAGTATCCTGCTCTCCGAGAGCCTGCCGCTACCGAGGGCTATGTAAAGCTCTTCCTCTTCCTTGAACCTGATCTTCGTTTTTAGCTTCTTCTTCAGCTCATCTACTGAAAGACCAAGGTTTTCCCTTATCTTTTCAAATATCTTTCTGCCTTCTGCCAAGAAGCGCTCCCTTTCAGCCTGCTTTATGTAGTGCTTTATCCTGTTCTTCGCCTTGGAGGTGACAACAAACTTAAGCCAGTCGGGGTTGGGCTTCTTCGCAGGGCTTGTGATTATCTCAACCTGGTCCCCGCTCTGGAGTCTGTAGCTGAGAGGCACTATCCTGCCGTTGACCTTTGCGCCCGCACAGTGGTTGCCTACCTCTGTGTGGATATGGTAGGCAAAGTCTATCGGTGTTGAGCCTGCCGGCAGGACGACGAGGTCACCCTTTGGGGTGAATACGAAGACCTCTTCGGAGAATAGCTCTCTCTTGAGGCTGTCAAGAACCTCAGTGGGGTTCTTGCTCCCCTGTATGTTCTCAACGAGGTTTCTGAGCCAGGAGAACACCTCCGCCTCATCTATCCTATCCCTACCCTCCTTGTAAGCCCAGTGAGCTGCTATACCCTTCTCAGCCCTCAGGTGCATGTCCCAGGTCCTTATCTGGAACTCAACCATCCTCCCCTTGGGGGTTATTACTGTTGTGTGAAGGGACTGGTAAAGGTTTGGTTTTGGCAGGGATATGTAGTCCTTGAACTTTCCGGGCACAGGCTTGAAGAGGCTGTGGATTATACCGAGCACGAGATAGCACTCCTGAACGGAACCAACGATTATCCTGACTCCAAGGATGTCGTGGACCTCTTCCAGGCTTATGTTCTTCCTTATCGTTTTCTGCCATATGCTGTAAAGGTGCTTAGGTCTGTACATTATCTCAAACTCAACGCCTGCCTTCTTCAGCTCCTCCTTGACCTTCGGTATCACGAACTTCTTCAGGTAGGTCTCAAGGTCCTCCAGAGATTGGCTTACAAAGCTCCTGACCTTTTCATACTCCCTGGGGTAAAGGTGCTTGAAGGACAGATCTTCAAGGGCTCTCTTTAGCTCCCATATACCGAGCCTGTGGGCTATGGGTGCATACACCTCAAGGGTTTCCTCAGCTATCCTGAGCCTCTTGTCCCTTCTCAGGTAATTTAGAGTCCTCATGTTGTGTAGGCGGTC
>NZ_JBWONM010000189.1:0-3615 GCF_056450045.1 Hydrogenivirga sp. | reverse complement strand
GATAGTCATAGAGACCCACAGGGGTGAGCCTGCAATCCCCAAACCCCAGCCGAAGGCTCCCTCTCAGGAGTTCAAGCATCAGGAGATACTACCCCCGAGCGAGGATATAAGCGAGGAGGAGAAGCATTACCACGTTATCAAGAGCCCTCTTGTCGGCACCTTCTACCGTTCTCCCTCTCCGGGTGCACCCCCCTTCGTTGAGGTGGGAGACATAGTCTCTCCCGGTCAGGTTTTATGTATAATAGAGGCTCTAAAGGTCATGAACGAGATAGAGAGCGATGTGAGGGGAAGGGTTGAGAAGATCCTTGTAGAGAACGGGGAGACCGTTGAGTACGGTCAGCCCCTGTTCCTCATAAATACGGAGGTTTAACCCACTGAGTGCCTTATAAATATGAGGCTTCCAAGGACAAGGATTGAACCGAAGATGGATATCATGGATAAGGTTGAGGGTTTTAGCCCCCTTACGAGGTTAAGATGGACTATCAATGCGTAGTATATCCAAAGAATCAGGGTAAGTATCAGCTTTGGGTCGTTTATCCAGTGCTTTCCAAGGAAGTTTTTTGCCCACAAGCTTCCAAAAATGAGCGTTAAGGTTAAAAATATAAAACCTATATTGAGAAAAATCCTCTCCATTCTCCTCAAAAGGTTGATGGGAACCATAAAACCCTCTATGTGCTTAGACCTGAGCTTCTTTTCAACGAGAAACTTTATGAGGGAGGAGACCCCTGCGAGGATGAGGGCAGCGTAGGAAAGGGCAGCGGAGAGTATGTGATAGACGTAAAAGGGGTTTTTGTACCCCACCTCCTTTGCAGGCAGACCGAGTAAGGTTGTCAGGAAGCCTATGAAGGCTATTATCAGACCGAAGTCAGCCACGTTCTTTCTGAGGAGCAGGTGGGTTGATAGAAATATGAGGACGAGGACGTTCCCTATCAGGGAGACCATGCCGTAAACGTCCCCTATCGGAAAGTGCCCCGTGAGGAAGTACCTCTGGAAAAAGTAGGCTGTATATAGAAGGAGCGAAAGGCTCAGGCTGAGGAGGGGGAGCTGTCGGAGGTTCAAGCCGAGGAAGACCTTAAGGAAAAAGAGAAGGGAGGAGATAACGTAAAAAACTACCGAACCTATCAGAAAGGGCATAGGTTTATTTTAGCTTAGCTCAAGCATCCTCTCTATCGGTCTCCTCGCCCTCTCCATAATATCCTCTGGCAGTATAACCTCGTTTATCTCCCTTTTGAGGGTTTCATAGACCTTCGGTAGGGTTATGCCCTTCATGGTGCAGCAGTAAACCGTCCCGCAGTAGTTCATTGACTCTGGGAATATGTACTCCTTATTGGGGTTCTTCTTCATGAGGGTATGTTTGAGCCCCACCTCGGTTATGACTATAACCCTTTTTGCATCAACGCTCGTTGCATACTTTATTATCTGGGAGGTTGAGCCAACGAAATCCGCTATCTCTATCACCTTGGGGTGGCACTCCGGGTGAACCGCCACCTTAGCATCGGGGTATTTCTCCTTTAGCTTCATCACCTCCCTTGCGGTGAACTCAAAGTGGGGCGGGCAGAAGCCCTTCCAGATTATGAACTCCTTCTCGGGAACCTGTTTTGCCACCCACTGACCGAGAGCCTGGTCGGGCAGGAAGACTATCCTCTTAGCCTCAAGCTTCTTTATTATCCTCGGTGCGTTTGCGGAGGTCACACAGATGTCAACCTCTGCCTTCACGTCGGCGGTCGTGTTTATATAGGCAACGAACTCCGCATCGGGATGCTTTTTCCTGAGCTCCCTGACCTGCTGGGCGCTTATCATGTCCGCCATAGGGCAGCCGGACTCGGGGTTTGGATGGAGAACCTTCTTGGAAGGATTGAGTATCTTTGCGGTCTCGCACATGAACCTGACACCGCAGAAGACGATTATGTCCGCGTCGGTGGTTGCCGCTTTCTTAGAGAGCTCAAGGGAGTCTCCCACAAAGTCCGCTATATCCTGAACCTCGGGTCTCTGGTAGTAGTGGGCTAAGAGGACCGCATTCTTCTCCTTTGCAAGCCTCCTGACCTCCTCCTGAAGCTCCCTTATCTCCTGAGAGGTCAGTTCTCTATCCTGAAGTGCCTGTAAGCTTACGCTCATCAAAAACCTCCTTCCTCAGTGTAAGGTTATAATTTAGACGCTGAGCTATGGCGCTTCAAGGGTCAGGGAGAATAATCCTCGCTTCATCCTCACCAAGAAGGAGGCACCTCCTCTCTCTCCTCGGTCTTGAGTTCTCGGTGGTGCCCGCCCGGATAGAGGAGAGGGTTCTCGGAGACCCGGTGACTACAGCCCGTCGGCTCGCCGACACAAACGCCCTGCACGTGTGGAAGGAAAACAAAGGCTCTCTGGTCATAGGTGCGGACACACTCGTTCATATAGGGGGAAGGATCCTCGGCAAGCCGAGGGATGAGGAGGAAGCCTTTAAGATGCTGAGCTTTCTCTCGGGCAGGTGGCACAGGGTGGTGACCGCCGTCTCAGTGGTCGCTCTTGGTCTTAGGAGAACCTTCCACGATACAGCAAAGGTTAAGTTCAGGTGCCTCTCTGAGGAGGAGATAAGGTTCTACATATCAACGGGAGAGCCTATGGACAAGGCAGGAGCTTACGGAGTTCAGGGCTTTGGCGCCACCCTCGTTGAGAGGATAGAGGGTAGCTTTTACACCGTCATGGGTCTTCCGGTCTCCCGGCTATACGAGGTTCTTAGAGAGCTTTCTATCGTAGAGTTTGGAATACCATCTCCTCCCCGTTGAGATAGACCTTGATGTAATCTGGGATTCCTTCGTAGAACTTTTCCTCCCTGTTTCCAACAACCGCAACTACCCTGAACTCTTCAGCTCTTCCAAGCTCCTGCAGTCTGTCTTCCTCAAGCTCCTCCAGGGCGCCGTAGGGGTAGGGGAACTCGTAGTAGAAGAGCCTGCCGTCCTTAAAAAGATAGGCACACTTTACCACACCCTCGTAGAGGGTCCCTCCGCTCGTTATCATGTAAAGGGCGCCTCCGCTTACTTCAA
Source organism: Hydrogenivirga sp. (assembly GCF_056450045.1). NCBI lineage: Bacteria > Pseudomonadati > Aquificota > Aquificia > Aquificales > Aquificaceae > Hydrogenivirga > Hydrogenivirga sp. The sequence goes on along the minus strand of NZ_JBWONM010000189.1, from coordinate 595 downwards.
TCTTCTTGGCTCCCACAACCTTCCTCTGAAGGTCCCAAAAGAGGGAGGCTCTTTCAACCAGCGATCGGGATCTTCCGGATAGGGTCAGGCTTGAGTCAATCCCCCTTGAGAAGATGAGAACAAGAAGGGAGAAGGTCAGTCCGATCAGGGTAAGGACTATGAGAACTTCAATCAGGGTGAAGGCTCTACCCCTCAAGGAGCCTCTCCAGCTCTTCCTCGGGCATGGGCTTTGCAAGGTAGAATCCCTGTGCGTAGGTGCATCCCATCTTCTTCAGGAGCTGTAGCTGTTCTTCACTTTCAACCCCTTCCGCATGGCTCTCTATGCCTATCTTATGTGCAAACTCTATTACCGTTTCAACCAACACCCTATCCCTTTCACTCCTCATCATGTTCCTTATAAAGCTCATGTCTATCTTTAGCCTATCCACTGGGAGATCCTTTATGTAGGAAAGGGAGGAGTATCCCGTGCCAAAGTCGTCAATTGCTATCTTGGCTTCCTTGTGAAATTCTTCCAGAACTTTCTTCGTCCTTTCAAGGTTTTCTATCAATAACCTTTCAGTGATTTCTATTACGATCCTGCCTTTGTGTTTGGAGC
>NZ_JBWONM010000188.1:0-3328 GCF_056450045.1 Hydrogenivirga sp. | reverse complement strand
TGGGAGGCATAGATACTATCCCAGAAGGTCCATGCCCCAAATGTTCAGAGCCTTTTGATCCCCGGAGGTGGATGAGATGAGGGATTTTAAAAAGTTTAAGGTCTTCTTGGCGGTGGTTATCCTCTTCCTCTTCCCTGCTAAACTGTACGGAAGTGTGGTAAGTAATTTGGGGAATTACGGAACTCCATTTTCACCGGCTGTGCTCACCGTTAAGGTAACAAAGAACGACGGAACTCCAGCAAGTGGAGCCTTAGTTTCTACCTTGGCAGGACACAGTACAAAGACAGACAGCAACGGAAACTATACCCTTTATATTGAAGCTTCCGGTGTATATACGATAGTGGCAAAGAGCGGAGCTGAGAGTATAACCCAGACAGTTGAAGTTGTACAGGGAAAAACAACAACCCTTGACCTTCAAACAGGAACAGGCGGTGGAACGGGTGGAGGTAGCACTCAGAGCGGTGGTGGAGGGTGCTCAGCGCTGACGTCTAAATCTGTGCATACTCTTCCAGTATGGTTTTTGCTCATTATCCTGTTGTTGCTAAAACTATACATCAGGAGGTGGTACAAGCTTTTTAACTAGCTCCTTTATCCTCCTCTGCCTCTCCTCACCCTTGTCCAGAGAGGAGCGCTCCCTCTCAAGGAGCTCAAGAAGCCTCTCAATGTCCTCCGGAAGGCAGCTCTCAAGGAGCTCCCTCACCCTCTTTGAAAGAGCCGGAACCTTGCCTGAGGTACTTATGCCTATAACCAGGTCTCCCCTGACTATGAGGGACGGGAAGATGAAGTTGCAGAGCTCAGGAGAGTCAACGGAGTTGCAGAGTATTCCCCTCTCTTCACAGAGCTGGTAAATCTCCCTCTGGAGAGCAAGGTCATCAACAGCGACTATGACCATGAACTTGTCCTTAAGGTCTGACCTGAGGAATCTCCTTCTCCTCAGCCTGAGCCCGTTTTCCTTCACGAGCTCCTTCATCTCCCTCGTTACCTTAGGCGCAACCACGGTTATCCTCTTGGTAAACTTTAGAAGGCTCTGAACCTTTCTGGTTGCGACCTTTCCTCCACCCACGACGAGGAGCTCCCTCCGAGACAGGTCAACGAAGGCAGGGAAGAGCGGCATCACATACCCTCCTTCCAGAGACCCTTTCTCTTCCTCATGGCTTCCCTCTGGAGCTGGACAAACCTCTCCGCATACTTTACGTTCGGAGGAACCGTGTAGGCGGTTGCGTAGCCTTCCTCAACAAGGACCTCGTTGAGCATCCTCCCGTCAGGCAGATATACATAAGCCAAAAGCCTTCCGTATCTATCGTGTATCTGAACGTCCGTCTCAAGATAGACCACCGTTCCCGGAGGTATAAGCTTCTTTGTAAAGGCAGAAGCCTTCTTCCCCAGACGAACTATCTCTTCCACGGATTTCCCGCTCCTTTTTGCATCTCTGTAGGCTTTCTTGTTCCTTCTGCTCTCCGGAGTATCAACCCCTATGAGCCTTACCTTCACCTCCTCCCCCGACTCAAGCCTGCACTTGAAGGTGTCCCCATCGTAAACCCTTATCACTTTGCAGGGGACCCTCTCTCCGCACCAGTCTGTGGAGAGGAGCCACCGAGCTCCCTGAACTGCTCCCCGGCGAGCTGGTAAAAGACGTAGAGGACGAGCAGAACAAGAAGGTAGGAGAGACCTCTCCATCCACGGGGAACTCTTCTGGACATGGGACTATTTTACGGGTATTTTTCACTCAACATTCCCTCTGAGAAGGCGAAGTATATAGACATGAGGTCCTACGAGCTTGAGGGAACGGTTCTTCTGATCGTGCTTAGGAAGAAGGTCAGACATTCCTTTTGGGAAAGAGTATTTTCCTTTCTCCGATTCGGTAGGTCTTAAATAGGCACGGCTTAAGCTCCGTAGGTAGCTCTTTAACACCGAGCATGTCAAGGGCAGTCTTCATCTTGCTCGGCATGAAGGGTAAGAGCATGTAGCTCAGAAGGAAGAGTCCATCAACCAGGGTGTAGAGGACATCCCTCAGGCTCTCGTCTCCCCTCTTGGCAAGTTCCCAGGGAGCCTTCTCGTCCACATACTTGTTCAGGAAGGAGCTGAGCCTGAGAACCTCCTCAAGAGCTCTGTAAAAGTTCACCTCCTGCATAAGGGACTCGTGGGACGACAGGACCTCCTGAGCTACCTTCAGGTATGCTGGGTCTCCCTTTCCGCTCACCTCACCCTTCAGGTACCTGAGGCTCATGGCGGTTACCCTGCTGAAGAGGTTGCCTATCTCGTTGGCGAGCTCTCCGTTTATCCTGCCAAGTATAGCCTCTCTGGAGAAGTCCCCATCCTGACCGAAGGGCACCTCCCTAAGCAAAAAGTACCTGACCTCATCAAGACCGTACTCCTTTACCACATCGTAAGGGTCAATGACGTTTCCGAGGGACTTGGACATCTTCTTACCCTCCACAGTCCACCAGCCGTGGGCAAAGACCGTCCCGGGTATCTCGTAACCAACGGACATAAGAAAGGCAGGCCAATAAACGGTGTGGAAGCGCAGTATGTCCTTCCCCACTATGTGAAGGTCGGCGGGCCAGTAGACATCAGCCTTGTCTCCCAAGGCGGACAGGTAGTTGAAGAGGGCATCAAACCAGACGTATATCGTGTGGTCGGGGTCAAAGGGAACCTGAATCCCCCACCTGACCCTGCTTCTCGGTCTCGTCACCGATAGGTCCTTCAAACCTTGACTGACGAAGGATACTATCTCGTTCCTCCTGTAGTCGGGCTTAACGAACTCGGGGTGCTCTTCGTAAAGCTTAAGGAGCCTTTCCTGATAGGCGCTGAGCCTGAAGAAGTAGGAGGGCTCCCTTATGTACTCGCAGGGTTTGAGGTGTATAGGACAGGTGTTCCCCTCCGCAAGCTCCGCCTCCGTCTTGAACTCCTCACACCCAACGCAGTACCAACCCTCGTACTCTCCCAGATAGATGTCTCCCCTCTCGTAGCTCTTTGTGAATACCTCCTTGACGAACTCAACGTGCTGGGGGTCTGTGGTCCTGATGAACTTCGTGTACTCTATCCCGAGAAACTCCCACAGCCTCTTGAAGTTCTCCGAGTTCCTGTCGGCAAGCTCTTTTGGGGATATACCCCTTTCCTCGGCAGATTTCTGAATCTTCAGTCCATGCTCGTCTGTCCCCGTCAGGAAGAAGACATCGTACCCCCTCAACCTGTAAAAGCGAGCTAAGGTGTCCGCAGCTATGGTTGTGTAGGCATGACCTATGTGGGGGACGTCGTTGACGTAGTATATGGGCGTTGTTACGTAGAACTTGCTCATGGGAGAGATATTATATATCCGAGGGAACCT
>NZ_JBWONM010000187.1:0-8147 GCF_056450045.1 Hydrogenivirga sp. | reverse complement strand
TCGTCGCTGACCTTTACCGAAGGGAGGCTCTCAGGGTAATAAACCTCTGGGTCAGGCTCATTGAGCCCCTCTCCATCCTGATAATAGGAGCCATAGTGGGACTGATAGTCATGAGCGTCCTTCTCCCTCTTACGGAGATAAGCTCTGCGATAAAAAGGTAGTAAAATTTAACTGCCTTGGTTAGGGAGATAAAGCACCCTATACTGCTTCACAAGCTCAACAGGATAAGAGAGCTCTCCACGCCTCGGGAGACAATCTTTGAGCTCCTTAGGGATATAGCGAGCTTTATGGTCTACGAGGCACTGTCCGAACTCAGTCTCGTTGAGAGGGAGGTGGATATCTGGATCGGGAGGAGGAGGTTTGGCTTCGTTGAGGAGAAGGCTGTCGTCTTCGTTCCCATACTGAGAGCGGGAATTCCTATGCTTGAAGGTGCCCAGAGGGTCATCCCCAACGCGTCCACGGGCTTCCTTGCCCTAAAGAGGGATGAGGAGACTTTGGAATCTCACCTCTACTACTCACGCCTGCCAGACCTCTTGGGTAGGAAGGTCCTCATCCTTGATCCCATGCTCGCAACTGGAGGCACCCTTACGAAGGCTCTGGGGGAGGTTGTAAAGGGTGGTCCTGAGCAGACCATTAGCGTTCATATAGTCTGTGCGCCCGAGGGTATCCAGAGGGTTGAGAGGGAGTTTCCGAACCACAGGCTCTACACCGTCAGCATAGATGAGGGACTGAACGACAGGGGCTACATAGTCCCAGGTCTCGGGGATATGGGAGACAGGCTCTTCTCTTAGAAGGAGAACAGAATTTTCCAGGACAGGGTTTCCCTGACGGACTCGGGCTGCAGGACGAATAGGTTTCCATAGGGCTTGGGCTGAGAGCGCCTGAACTTTACGTAGGAGTAGATTAGCTCCGTTCCAAAGCTCCCTTTCCTTAACCCGATCCCGAGCTCGTAGGCAGGTCCCTTCCGGGGTCTTAGCTGGGGTATGCCCTCAATGTTCGCCTGCATGTAGGCGTCCCTGAGGAAGAGCCTGTACCTTCCCATCGCATAGACTCTTAGCTGGGAATGGAAGAGCTCTATACCGATATCAACGGTGTCAAAGAACCAAGTTTCCGAGTAACCTATAGCCCTTTCCGTTGACTTTATATCCCTGACCCAGAGCTCCGGGTGGTAAAGGAGCTCTCCTGCGAGCTTCACTGTTCCCCCGGTTTCCCTGCGAAGACCAGCCCAGAGGGACACACCCCTGTACTCGGTGTCGCTCTTAACGGGCTCTCCAGCCTGGGTCTGACCGTCATAGACGAGTGTTCCGCCGTAAACCTCAGCCCCTCCTTTGAACACACCCCTTGTGAACCTTATCCCTCCGCTGAGGAGAAAGCCTCTCTCCTGAAGGAGCCTCTGACCCGATTCGTACTCCTCCCACTTCATGAACTTGGGAGCTACGTATATCTCAAGGGGAAAGGAGAGGCTTGAGGTTAGGAGTGTAAAGAGGATAAGCCTTTTCATCCTTATTCATTCTAACAGTCTTGCTATCTTCTCCACAGCCTCCTCAACCTCCTCCTCAGAGTTCATGAGCCCGAAGGAGAACCTGACCATGCGGAGAGCCTCCTCCTGGGAGAAGCCCATCTTTAGGAGGTGGGTATTGGGCATGACCTCTCCCGAGCTACAGGCTGAGCCAGAGGAACAGAGGACTCCCATATCGGATAGCCTTCTCACGAACTCCCAGCCGTTGCCCTTGGGAAAGATGACCGCCGATATAAAGGGGCTCCTGCGAACGTGCCTACCCACGAACCTGACCCCCTCAACCTTCTCCTCTAAGAGGCTCTCAAACCTGTCTCTAAGCCTCCTTATCCTCTCTACGTTTCCCTCAAAGTCCTCGTATATAAGCTCAAGAGCCTTAGCCATTCCCAGGATTCCCTGAAGGTTCTCCGTCCCGCTCCTGAGACCTCTCTCCTGACCTCCTCCCACCAGCAAGGGCTTGAGATACAAGCCCTCCTTCAGAAAAAGGAAGCCGGTCCCCTTGGGTGCGTGGAACTTGTGTCCCGAAAAGGTTGCGTAACCGACGCCCTCCAGCTTAAAGTCCACCTTACCTATCGCCTGGACTGCGTCCGTGTGGAAGGGGATGCCCCTTTCTCGGCAGAGCCTCGCTATCTCTCCCACAGGCTGGACCGTCCCGAACTCGTTGCTCACACTCATCACCGATACGAGGAGCGTATCACCGTCTATGAGCTCCTCAAGGTGCTCAAGGTCAACAACACCGCTCTTTTCTACAAGAGCCTCCCTGACCTCAATACCTTCCCTTTTGAGCTCCTGGGCTGCCATACTCACAGACTTGTGCTCTATAGAGCTTATAACTACATTTCCCTTCCTCTTTATGGCTGCACTCCTCAGGACCGTGTTGTTTCCTTCCGTAGCACAGGAGTTAAAGACTATCTCCGTCGGCTTAACACTTAGCAGACTCGCTATGTTTTCCCTGGCGAGCTCCAGCAGCTCCCGCGCCTCCTCTCCGGCTATATGGGGGCTTGAGGGGTTTCCGTAAACCTCAAGAACCTTACAGAGGAACTCCTTGACCTGAGGGAGCAGTGGCGTTGTAGCTGCGTTGTCCAGGTATATCCTCTTCATCCTTTCTTGGCGGGAGAGGGAGGGAATCGAACCCTCCGGAGACCTCCTGCGAGACCTCCCGCGGGATTTGAAGTCCCGGGGCGGCACCAGCCTACCAACCTCTCCCTACTCCTCCACTTTACTGCAGTCTATATCCTCTCTGATTATAACTTCTCTCACAACCTCCGCTATCTCCTCCGCCCTCCTTAGCTCCTTAAGCTCTTTTGGGTTCGTCGCCCTTATCTTCGCTATCCAGTAAGTGTAGGGTTTTCTGTTGACAAGCTCAGGCTCCTTGAGAATCGCCTCGTTTATATCAACGACCTCCCCCGAGAGGGGTGTGGGGAAGGTAGCTATCCTCTTCCCTGCCTCAACGGTTGCGAGATTGTCGTCAAAGGAGAGCTTGGTCCCGACGGGTTTTACCCTTATTGAGTACAGAGGATAGCTCAGCGCCGCGAGTAGCGAAGCCATACCCACAGAGTAAACACCGTTGCCCTCCTCCTTAACCCACTGGAATAGCATCCTGTGGGGCTCAACCCTGTAAAGCCTGTCGCCTTTAAGGCTACATCCGAGAACCTTTATATCCTTTCCCATGGAGACCTTTCCAAAAAGAAAGGGAAGCAGGAAGAGGGAGGCGAGCAGGTCCCTCCTGCGCATCTCACAGACCCAGAAGGTTTCTCTCTACCTTTAGGTATCCCTGCTCTCCAGCCCAGAGGTCAAGGGCTACGGTTGCCACATCATCAACATCTGGGACCGCGAGCCCGTCCTTCCTCATATCAATTAGCTTTATGTAGTGACCGCAGAGGTTGCAGACCTGAAGCTCAACGTGCTTTACCTCCTCCGAGGTGTAGTAGCTCAGCTTGTCATCTTCGTTGTTTCCACAGACCGCGCACTTCGTCCTCTCGTAGAGCCAATCGGTGAGGCAGAGGCTACACCTGAGGAACCTCGCTCCTTCCCACTCCGAAGTATCCATGAGGAAGGAAACGGAGGGCTTGGAACCGCACACGGGACACACCTTTTTCAGCCAGCGCTCGTGGTTGAACTCAATCCTGTCGGCGAAGGCGTGGAGTATCGGCTGTAGCCACGAAAGGAATATGAGCCTCTCAACCTCACCTACTTCTTCTCCTTCTAAGAACTGAGAAAGCCTTCCTTTTATCTCCTCTTCGCTCAACCGGGCAAGCCCCTCAGCCCCAGTCCTTATCTCCTCAGTCCCTGTGTCCGATAGGACCTTAAGGAGCCTTCTTAGGAAAGGAACGTAACCTCCCCAATCAATTTTCGTTAGATTGATGGCTGGCTTTCCCTTCTCCAGCCTTGACAGGGCTGAGCTGATGTCAAAGGGGAGGTCCTTTTCCTGAAGCTCCTCTATGACCTGCCTCTGAAACTCCAGGACTCCTTTAAGGAAGGAGAGGAGCTCCCCAGCCTCGGGGAACCTCTCCCTGAGCATCTCCGCCCTCTGGAGTGCAAACTCCCTCTCCTTCTGTTTGAATATGTTCATTCTCCCTTTACCTCCCTGTACCATTTCGGGTGGTGGAACTTAGCCCAGGTTGCGGAGACCTTGCCTCCGATCATACCCCATATTGAGCCCGGGAGTCCTACGGTTCCCATGTAGATGTGGATTATGGTGAAGGCTCCCGCTATTATGAAGCTGAGCTCGTGGATCACCACAGACCACCTTACCAGTCCTATGCCGAAGTTCTCGGGGAACCACATGACTATTCCCGTCAGGAAGAAGACTATGGCACTTATGAAGACTATCCAGGCGTAGAGCTTCTGTCCTCCGTTGTACTTACCTGCCGGAGGCAGGTCCTCATGCCTTCCCGATATGTAGGACTTTATCTTCATGAGAAAGAGGATGTCCTCACCGGTTATCACCATGTCCCTTGCCCACTTGAGTATCATCAGAACAGCTCCTATGGAGAAGACCACGCCGGCCCACGGGTGGAGCCAGCGGGCAAACTCACCACCACCGAGAACGGTCAGTAGCCAGTGGAACTTCGGGTAGGCTATGCCGATGCCCGAGAGCATGCAGTAGAGGAACGCAAGGGCTGTGGTCCAGTGGAGGATCCTGTCCAGTGCCGAAAACCTCTCTATCTGCTCTTCGTAAACCTTCGTGCTCTCAACTGCCATGATTAACCCTCCTCTTCCTTCTTCTCTTCTTTGCCTCCGAGGACCTTTATCGGTCCCCACAGGACGAGCTGGAGGAAAGCCCCCAGAAGGGCACCCCAAAGGGCTATACTGCCGAGGGTCTTGAGAGGTCCCTTCCACAGTCCTATGCTCGCCTCAATCTTGGGCTCCTCCGGCAGGTTGTAGTCCTTAACGTGGTCTCCGTGGGGCAGGACGTACATGTAGCCTGTTCCCCCTACACCCTCAGGGTCGTAGAGGGTTGCGTTCTTGTAGCCCCTCTCTTTGAGCTGGGCGACTATCTTCTTGCCCTTCTCAATCATATCCTCTTTTAGTCCGAAGGTGAGACAGTTCGTGGGGCAGGTCTTTACGCAGGCGGGCTCAAGTCCGGCGGACACCCTGTCTATGCAGAAGTTGCACTTCCAGGGCTTGTTGTTGGCGTCGTATCTGGGCACGTCAAAGGGGCACCCCACAAGGCACATCTTGCACCCAATGCACTTGGAGTGGTCAAAGTCAACCACCCCGTTCTGATACTGAACAACAGCACCCGGAGAGGGGCAGGCTATCAGACATCCGGGCTCTGAGCAATGCATACACTGGTACTTGGTTATGAACCAGGTAAAGCCCCTTTCCGTCTCCCCTTCGTTGAACCTCATGAGCATGAAGAGGTCTGGTCTGAGGTCTGGGTGGGATTGGTAGCCCGCTATCTTCCTCTGAACAACCTCTTCGGGAGTCATTATCGGAGGTGTCAGGTCGTGCCACTGCTGGCAGGCTGCCTCACAGGCTTTACAGCCTATACATGAGGATATATCAACGAGGATGGCGAGCTGGGGGTACTCCTTTATTGAGGTATCGGGCTCTTTGGAGGCTGAGAGCCTCCTGATGCCCAATCCAACCGTTCCACCTGTTGTCAGTACGCTCATCTTTCCACCTCCCTAAGCTCTCACCTTCTCAACGTTGGCAAGGAAGCCCTTAAACTCGGGGGTCCTTGAGTTAGGGTCCCAAACGTTGGGCGTTATGAAGTTTGCTATGGCTCCCTTTACCAGTCCCTCAAAGCCCCAGTGGATAGGTATTCCGACAGTGTAAACCGTCTTTCCGGCAACCTTCAGTGGCTTTATCCTCTTCGTAACTAGGGCGACAGCCTCTATGGACGCCCTTGCGGTCTCAACCTTCACCATGTCGCCGTTCTCTATGCCCTTCTCCTTTGCGAGCTCCTCGGGTATCTCTACAAACATTACGGGAGCGAGGTGAGAGGTCCCGTAGATGTGCTTGGTCCAGAAGTGGTAGTGCTCCGTAAGCCTGTAGGTGGTAGCAACGTAGGGGAACTTGTCGGGTGTTCCCAGAAGGTCTATGTCAGCCTTGTAGACCTTAGCAACGGGGTTGTGGGGGACCTGAGGGTGAAGGACGTTCTGGACTGGGGACTCGTAGGGCTCGTAGTGCTCCGGTAGGGGTCCGTCCTTGAAGGTTGCGTAGCTTCTCGCTGCAAACAGCCTCCCCCTTCCCTCCGGAAGCATTATGAAGGCACCTATACCCTTCTCGGGCGGTGCGGTTGCCGCTGTGTCAGGAGTGTCTCCAACCCATCTCCCTTGCTCGGGGTCCCATCTGAGGAGCGGTCTTTCGGGGTCCCAGGGTCTTCCCTTAGCATCGCAGGAAGCTCTGTTGTAGAGAACCCTCCTGTTGGCGGGCCAGTTCCAGGCGTAGTTGGGATAAGTTCCCAGACCAAGGGGGTCGTGAAGGTCCGTCCTCTTGGCGAGGTTGCCCTCCGGCGGGAATACGCCCGAGTAGAGCCAGCCACCGCAGGCGGTTGAGCCATCATCTCTGAGGGCTGTGAAGAGCTTTACCCTCTCCCCCTTCTTGTGTCCATCCACATCTCTCGTGTAGTACCCGTTTATCTCGGTCAGTATCTCCTCAGCGGTCGGGTAGTAGGGGTTCTTGTAGGTCCAGACGAGGTTCAGTATCGGGTCTGGGAAAGCACCTCCCTCCTTCTCGTAAAGCTCCTTTATCTTCATGAAGAACCTTCCGAATATCCAGTACTCGTCCTTTGCCTCACCCGGAGGGTCATTTGCCTTGTACTTCCACTTTATCCATCTTGCGCTGTTGGTCATGGAGCCTTCCTTCTCAAGGAAGGTCGCCGAGGGAAGTACGAGCACCTCCGTCTTTATGTCTGAAGGATTGACCCCCTCCGCTTTCCAGAACTGAGCTGTCTCTATCATGAAGGGGTCAATCACTACCATCCACTTGAGGTTCTTAAGTGCCCTGACAGTCTTCTTGGCGTTGGGAGTGTTGTTGACAAAGTTCAGGGCAACGGTGACAACGCCCTCTATCTTGCCCTTGTACATATCATCAATGAACTTGTCCCAGGAGTTGTACCCCCCTTCGGGCTTGTAAAGGTAGTCGTAGGCAAAGTCGTTTTCAGGCGTTGCCGCATCACCCCACATACACTTGAGGAAGCTTATGAAGAACTTGGGATAGTTAGCCCAGTAGTTCATGCTCGTGGGGTGTAGCTTTCGGGGGGTTCTGTTCTTGAGATGCTGGGCGAGGGTCTGCTCCTGGGGTTTGGGGGGCTTTATGTATGTGGGAAGGTTCTTGTTCTGTCCGGCGAGGTCTGTCATGCCCTGAACGTTTGAGTGCCCCCTGAGGGCGTTTATACCTCCTCCCGGAACCCCTATGTTCCCGAGAAGGAGCTGGAGCATGCAGGCTGTCCTTATCAGCTGTGTCCCGTAGGAATGGTGAGTCCACCCGAGGGCGTAGAGTATTGTCATGTTCTTGTGGGGCGTGCCGCACTTGGCAACCTCCTCCGCTATCTGGAGGAACTTCTCCTTTGGTATTCCCGTTATCTGCTCAACCACCTCAGGTGTGTAGCGGGAGTAGTGTTTTTTCAGTATGTTCAGAACACACCTTGGATGTTTCAGGCTCGGGTCCATCTTCGGATACCCGTCTGGACCGAACTCGTAGTCCCAGGTGGAGTTGTCGTAACTCTTGGTCTTTGGGTCGTAGCCGGTAAAGAGCCCGTCCTTGAAGCCGAAGTCCTCCCTAACTATGAAGGGTGCGGTGGTGTGTATCCTAACGTACTCCTTCTGATACTTCTCGTTCTGGAGGATGTAGTTTATCAGTCCTCCCAAGAGGGCTATGTCGGAGCCCGGTCTTATCTGGGCGAATATGTCCGCTACCGCAGCGGTTCTGTTGAACCTCGGGTCTATGCATATTATCTTTGCTCCTCTCTTCTCCCTTGCCTTAACAGCCCACTTGAACCCACAGGGGTGGTTCTCCGCCGGGTTTCCACCCATAACGAAGACGAGGTCGGAGTTGGATATGTCCACCCAGTTGTTGGTCATAGCTCCTCTGCCGAAGGTTGGGGCCAAACTGGCCACCGTAGGTGCGTGTCATATAGTCGCCTGTGTCTCTCGCGCCGATAGTCCGAGGGCTATACCGA
>NZ_JBWONM010000186.1:0-5030 GCF_056450045.1 Hydrogenivirga sp. | reverse complement strand
TCTTCAAGGGGTAGGGTTATATCCTCTCTCCCTCTACTTATCTTGACGAGGGTCTTGTTTATGGGCGATGTCACACCACCGACGCTTGCAAGGACATCAAGGAGGGTGCTCGTATTGTACCCGAGGGGGACCCTCCTGCTTTCCCTGACATGACCGAAGACCGTTACTGTGGAGGAGGCAAAGGCAGGGACCTTGACCACAACCTGAGGACGGTTGGCAACCCCTGCGAGCTTTCTCTCTATCTCCCTTGAGACCTCCTCGGGTCTCTTCCCCAGGACCTTCACCCTTCCCACAAAGTGAACGTTTATATAACCTTCGTCATCCACAAGCTGGGGCGGAAGAGCTGCGGAGACCATTCCGCCTCCGTATCCCTGAGGGGATAAAGATGCTGAGAGGAAGACTGGGGGAGGAGTTTCGTATATGTATATCTCAACTACATCACCCCTACCTATCCTCGGGGAATAGGGCTGGGAGAGGAAGGTTCTGAGCCTTTCCCTGAAAGCCTCCTTTTCTCTCTTTAGCTTAAGGGTTATCTCCGGATTCAGGGTAAGGACAACTATCGGTTCATCTGCTGTCAGCACAGCGGTTGTACTTGGTCCACTCTGGGGGATCATATAGGAGCAGGATGATAGGAATAACGAGAGGGAGATCAGCCATAGCAATAGATACTTCATCCTAATCCTTTTATATTTTACAGCAGAGTGGTCTGACCAGTTTAGGTACTTATTTCCCGGGTGTTCATATTTTAGAAACAAATGGCACCCCCAGCGGGATTTGAACCCGCGTTTCCGGCGTGAAAGGCCGGCGTCCTAGGCCAGGCTAGACGATGGGGGCAGCCATCGGAGACAGGGAAGTATTATAAGTATCTCCCCTCCTTGTGTCAAGCCCATCAAAACTCGTTTATACTATTCGGAAAACAATGAGCAGGCTAAAGGTATCTGAGATATTTAGGGTTGGAGAGTGCTACGACGTTATCACCAAGTACAAGGAGGTCCCTGTAAAGGCAAGCATGAGACTGAAGTGGGTTGACGACGAGGGGAGGCTCCTGGGCTTTGACTGGGGGAAGAGCCATCTCAGAGCAGCCTTCTCAACCCTTGACCCTGTTTATGTCAAGCTCTCTTCCAAAGAGTACGCCCAGACGCAGGTGTTCAGCAACCTGGGCAAAGAGCTCGTCCTCACCGTGGAGAACTTCGTTGAGCCTCCTGAGTTTATAAAGAGGAGAGCTGTCAGGGTTGAGCCCGACGAGAACAAGCCCGTTATGGTTGAGCTTGAGTTTGATGGACACAGCTTCAGGCTCCCCGCAAAGGATATAAGTGAAACCGGGGTAGGCTTCTCCCTCAGTGCCAAGGAGCACGGGGACTTCATTGACTTCGTCAAGGAAAGGCTTGAGAACTTAAAAGAGGACGAGTCAATTGAGTTTAATATTGCGGTGGAGCTCCCCAACAATGGAACCGCCAAGGGGAAGGGGAGGCTAAGAAACATAGTGGGTCTCGGTAAGGACGTTTATGTGAGGCTCGGCTTTGAGGTAAGCTTTCCGAAGGAGGAGATAAACAAGATAAGAAAGTACGTCATAGCCCGTCAGAGGGAGATAATCCAGTCCCTGAGGTTTGCCGAATGAGGCTGACCCTCCGCATAGCCCTGAGGTATCTCCTCTCCGTTAAGGGAAACACCCTCCTCATAACATCTATCTCCTTCCTCGGTGTGTTTTTGAGTGTGAACGCCATACTCCTGACCCTCGGCGTGTTCACCGGCTTTCAGGACACCCTCAAGGAGAAGATACTCTCAACAGCACCCCACATAGTTGTGAGCGTTGTGGGGGAAGCGGACATAGAAGAGCTGAGAAGGAAGATAGAGGGAGTTGGAGGTGTAAAGGGAACCCTGCCCTTTATCCTATACAGCGCCATACTCGGAAAGGAGGAGAGGCTTCAACCCGTCACCGTGAAGGCTGTTGATTACAGGGAGAAAGTCTTCAGGGAGATGATAGGTAAGCACCTCGTAAAGGGAGAGCTTGAGGACCTCGTGATAGGGAAGGGGGTTGCCGATGTCCTCGGTGTGTCCGCAGGCGAGAAGGCGGTTCTCGTTTTTCCGATGGGTATAAGGACCCCTACGGGGTTCATACCAAAGACAAAGGAGGTGAGGATAGGGGGTATCTTTCACACAGGAGCTTACGACAGGGACTTCGTGATAGTCTTCATGAAGGAGAAGGAGGCACGGAGGTTCTTCAAGAGGGGCTTCAAGCTTGAGGGCATAGAGGTGTACATAAGGGACCCCTACAGGGCTCAGGAGGTGAGGGAGCGAATAGAAAGGGCTATCTCAAGCGACCTCGTCATAGTCCGCTCCTGGATAGACCTGAACAAACCGCTCTTCAACGCCCTTCAGCTGGAGAAGTTAGCCCTCTTCCTCGTCCTTCTCCTTATGGTATTCGTAGCTTCCTTCAACATAACGAGCCTCCTCTTCGTAAAGGCAAAGGAGAAGGTCAGGGACATAGCAATACTGAAGACCTTCGGTATGAAGACGAGGGGAGTTCTCGGCATATTTCTGACCGTGGGTATGAGCATCGGCATTCTGGGTGCCATCTTCGGTGTGGCAAGCTCCTTTCTCATAGCATACTTTGTGAACGAGTACAGGCTCATAAGGGTTCCCGAGGAGGTTTACATGATGAGCTACATACCAGTCCACATAAAGCCCCTTGACCTCTGTGCAACCTTCATCGGGACGCTTCTCCTTTCCTTCTTCTCCTCCCTTCTTCCCGCCCTGAGGGCTGCAAAGGAAAACATAGTCAGCGTGCTGAGGAACGAGTGATGAAAGAGGTGGTAAAGGCAAAGGAGCTATGGAAGGTCTATCCCGACGGAACGAGGGCGCTCAGGGGAGTTAGCCTTTCGGTAGAAGAGGGGGAGTTCGTTGGAATCATGGGACCCTCTGGCTCTGGGAAGAGCACCCTCCTTCACCTAATAGGTGGGCTTGACAGACCTTCGGGAGGAGAGGTCTTCCTCTTCGGCAAGGATATAAGCCTGATGGACGAGGACGAGCTGGCAGAGTTCAGGAAGAGGAGGGTAGCCTACATCTTCCAGTTCTACTACCTCCTTGAGGACTTCAACGTCCTTGAGAACCTTCTCCTCGTGGCGGAGCTCCTCGGTATAGAGAAGGCAGAGGATAAGGCTATCAGGATTCTTGACTTCCTGAGGCTCTCTCACAGGCTTAAACACAAACCGAGCCAGCTCTCGGGGGGTGAACAGCAGAGGGTGGCGATAGGGAGGGCTCTCATAAGCGAACCAGCCCTGATACTGGCTGACGAGCCGACCGGAAACATAGACTGGGAGGAGGGAAGGAGGATATTTGAGCTCTTCAGGAGGCTTAACGAGGAGGAAGGGATAACCTTCGTTGTTGCAACCCACAATCCAGACCTCAGGGAGTTCTTCAACAGGATAGTCAGGCTCAGGGACGGAAAGGTGGTTCCTTAAACTATCCCTTTCTCCGATAGGTACTTCTCGCACTCAAGGGCTGCCATACATCCGAAGGCGGAGGCTGTTATAGCCTGTCTGTACTTCCTGTCGTGAACGTCCCCTGCAGCAAAGACGCCCTCAACGGATGTCTTGACGTGGTCGTGAACCTTTATGTAGCCGTGGGAGTCAAGGGCGAGCTGTCCCCTGAATATATCTGTGTTTGGCTCGTGACCTATCGCTATGAAGACACCGTCGCACCTGAGCTCCGATAGCTCCCCTGTCTTGACGTTCTTGATGAGGACACCCGTCACGCTTCCCTTGTTAACGTCGTATATGTCCTCAACCACGCTGTCCCAGAGGAAGCTTATCTTGGGGTTTTCAAAAGCTCTCTCCTGCAAAATCTTTGAAGCCCTGAGCTTATCCCTCCTGTGTATGACGGTGACGCTCCTCGCATGGTGGGTAAGATGCAGAGCCTCCTCCATAGCCGAGTCCCCGCCGCCCACAACGACCACATCCTTGTCCTTGTAGAAGGCTCCGTCACAGACAGCGCAGTAGGAGACCCCCTTCCCCATAAGGAGGGCTTCGGACTCAAGACCGAGCATCCTCGGGCGGGCACCGGTGGCAGCTATCACGCTCTCAGCCAAGTACTCCTCGCCTCCAGCCCAGACCTTGAAGGGTCTGCTCTTGAAATCAACCTTTATGACGTTCTCATATATTATCCTCGTCCCGAACTTCTCCGCCTGCTGGCGCATCCTTTCCATTAGCTCAGGTCCCTGAATCCCCTCAGGAAAGCCGGGGAAGTTCTCAACGTCCGAGGTCATCATGAGCTGACCGCCGAACATTTGCCCTGCAAAGAGGAGAGGTTCAAGCTTTGCCCTCGCAGTGTATATAGCTGCCGTCAGACCGGCACAGGCTCCTCCGATTATTATTACCTTCTCAATATCACCCACCTCGGAGACCTCCAGATTAAATTATATCCTATCCCTTATCTCCTTAAGCATGTCCTCAATCCTCTCAAGCCTTCTCTCAATATCTCCCAGTTTCCTCTCCATCTCCTTTGCGGAGAGGAGTATCTCCCTGTGGTTCTTCTGGGTCTCGTAGTAGAGCCTGAGAGCCTCCCTTATTATCTGGGTCTCCTTCTTGCCGAGCTCAATCTTCAGGGTATTGAGAACCTCAAGAGTCTCTCCATCAAATACGTAGGTCTTCTTCCTCAAACATCACCATCCTTTGGTTAAAGGATAGCCCTGAATGGCTCTCTGTCTATGACAAAAAGAAGGTGGTTATTTCTGTAAAAATCTGCATATTTTAGGTGGTATAATTGATAGAACAGCTAGGTGGTATGATTGATAGAATAGCAAAGATACTCCAGATAGACGAAGGAGAGATAAGGAGGAGGGTGAGCTATCTGGACATTACACCCCACGATGTTGAGCTCCCCAAAGAGGCAAACGACAGGCTCAGCGATGAGGAGCTTGACAGGGTTTTTACCGAGTTCTATCGCCACCTTGAGAGCTTTGAGCACATCAGGGCTATCCTCCACAGGGAGCCCGGAAGGGTCCAGAAGCTCAAGGAAAAGCAGAAGCTCCA
>NZ_JBWONM010000185.1:0-13775 GCF_056450045.1 Hydrogenivirga sp. | reverse complement strand
AGAAGCTTATGGAGAAAGCCAAGCTTGCGGATGAGAACCTTCAGATAAACTTCGTCATCCTTGACCTCACACCAAGATGGATGAAGTGCAGGAGAACGAAGAGGCTCGTCTTCCAGTTCCACAGGCTTGGGGATGCGGAGAACAAGACAGCCTGCGGTAAGGAGCTGGAGCACTCCCAGATACTGCCCGACAGGCAGGAGAACCTCGTGATAACTCAGGTAAACATGATGCTGGGTGGTCTCGGACTGCTCGTCTTCTTTGACCTCTGTCCCGACTGCTTTGGAGATGTGAACAGGTGCACGCCCCTGGATGAAGAAGGGAAGAAGTGAGAGGGAAGGTAGTCCTCATAACAGGCTCAAGCATAGGCATAGGGAGGGCTACAGCCTATGAGAGGGTTGCCTCGGGCGATATTAGAGCACCAAGCGGTGGTGACGTTGACGTGTGGGACTTCCTCTGATGTGGTATCATTTTATTAGAATTTCCTTAAATGGAGGTGCGGACATGAGGAAACTGCTCGCCATGATGGTCCTCGCAGGTGGAATGGCTTTCGCCGCAGACGGAGCTGCCATATTCAAGTCAAAGGGATGTGCATCCTGCCACCAGCCCAACGCTGACACGGTCGGTCCTGCCCTGAAGAAGATAGCCAAGGCTTACGCCGAAAAGAAAGACCAGCTCGTTAAGTTTCTCAAGGGTCAGGCTCCAGCTATAGTTGACCCTGCAAAGGCTGCCATAATGAAGGCTCAGCTCACCATGGTAAAGAACCTTCCCGAAGACCAGCTCAACGCCCTCGCTGACTTTATACTCAGCCACAAGTGATAACTCCGGGGGTGCTCCCCCGCCCCCTGCTTACATTTCCACCTATAATATTCCCCCATGATAGACCCATTGGGTGATTTCAAGAGAGATAAGTACTGCGGAGAGGTATCCCTTGAGGACGAAGGTAAGGAGCTGAGGCTCTGTGGCTGGGTTCACAGGGTAAGGAACCACGGCGGGGTCATATTCATTGACCTCAGGGACAGGGAGGGTATAGTCCAGGCGGTAATAGAGGAGAAGACCAGCCCCGATGTCTATGAGAGAGCTGACAGGATAAGACCCGAGTGGGTTGTAGGCATAAGAGGTAAGGTGAGGAGGAGACCTGAAGGGACGGAGAACCCCAGGCTCAAGACAGGCTACGTTGAGGTTCTCGTCAGCGAGCTCAGGGTCTTCAACACCTCAGAAACTCCTCCCTTTCCTGTTGAGGAAGAGACTCAGGTGGGAGAGGAGCTGAAGCTCCGCTACAGGTATATAGACCTGAGAAGGTTCTCCATGAAGGAGAACATCCTTTTCAGGCACAGGCTCTATCAGGCTGTCAGGAACTACCTTGTCAGGGAAGGCTTTGTGGAGATAGAGACCCCTTTTCTGACAAAGTCAACCCCCGAAGGGGCGAGGGACTTCATAGTCCCCTCAAGGCTCCATCCCGGAAAGTTCTACGCCCTGCCCCAGTCTCCCCAGCTCTTCAAGCAGATACTCATGGTGGCCGGCTTTGACAAGTACTTCCAGATAGTCAAGTGCTTCAGGGACGAAGACCTCAGGGCTGACCGACAGCCCGAGTTCACCCAGATAGATTACGAGATGTCCTTCGTTAGGGAAGAGGATGTTATGGATGTGGCGGAGGGTCTAATCGCCCACCTCTTCAGGGAGCTCTTGGGTGTGGAGCTCAAGAGACCCTTTGAGAGGCTCTCTTACTCTGAGGTTATGGAGCGCTACGGGACCGATAAGCCCGACAGGAGGTTCGGTCTTGAGCTTATAGAGCTTACCGACATCTTCAGGAATACAGAGTTCAAGGTCTTCAGGTCTGTTATTGATAAGGGGGGGATAATCAAGGCTATAAACTTCAAGAAGAGCAATCTCTCAAGGAAGGAGATAGATGACCTAACGAAGTTCGTTCAGAAGCTGGGAGCAAAGGGGCTCGCCTGGATAAAGGTTGAGGCTGGAAAGCTTGTGTCTCCGATAGTTAAGTTCTTCTCCCAGGAAGAGACCGACAGCCTCCTGAAGAGGACGGACGCCCAGGAGGGCGATGTTATCTTCTTCTCCGCCGACAGCAAGGAGATGGTGTACAAGGTTCTGGGGGCTCTAAGGCTTGAGCTTGCAAGGAGCTACAACCTCGTGGAGGAGGACGATTGGGACATCCTCTGGGTGGTTGATTTTCCCCTCATGGAGTGGGACGAGGAGGAGGGCAGGTTTGTATCCTTGCACCATCCCTTCACCTCTCCGAGGGAGGAGGATTTAGAGAAGCTCAAGCAGGCTCTCAACACTGAGGACCTTGAGGAAAAGAAAGCCCTCGTTCACTCGGTAAGGGCAAGGGCGTACGACCTCGTCCTGAACGGAGAGGAGATAGGTGGGGGCTCAATACGTATTCACACCACCGACCTTCAGGAGGTGGTCTTCAAGCTACTCAACATAGGAGAGCTGGAGGCTCAGGAGAAGTTCGGCTTCCTCTTGGAGGCTCTGAAGTTTGGGGCACCTCCCCACGGAGGGTTTGCCTTCGGGCTTGACAGGCTCGTTGCTCTGATGAGGGGGCTTGATTCCATAAGGGACGTCATAGCCTTCCCCAAGACCCAGAAGGGGATATGCATGCTGACCTCCGCCCCCGACTACGTCATGCCGAAACAGCTCAAAGAGGTTCATATAAAGGTTGTTGAGTAGGAGAGAGAACCTATAATCAGTGGTATGAAGCTGAAGGAGAAGATAAGCTACGAAGAGCTGAGCAAACTGCCCGAGGGGAACTACGAGGTTATAGACGGGGAGGTGGTGGAGTTGTCTCCTACAGGCTTTGAGCACGGGGAGTATGAACTTGAGCTTGGAACCTTCTTGAGGAAAGCACTGAAGGGAAGGGGCTACGTTGCGGTTGGGGAGGTTGGTATTCTCATCAGCAAGGACCCCCTGAGGATACGCTCGGCGGATGTTGTTTACATAAGCAAGGAGAGGGCTGGAGAAAGACCCAAGGGCATCCTTGAGGTTCCGCCAGAGCTCGTCATTGAGATAGTCTCGCCCTCAAACACCTACACAGAGGTAGAGGAGAAGGTCAGGGACTATCTGAGGACTGGAGTTGACAGGGTCCTCCTCGTAGACCCCAAGCTCAAGCAGTCCACCCTCTTTGAGAAGGGAAAGAGGGAGGCTAAGATATACTCCTTTGAAGAAGAGCTTGAGCTTCTTCCCGGTCTGAGGGTGAAGCTATCGGAAGTCCTATCATGAGGATCGTCTCCGTGATAGGCTCTTCCAACTCAAACAAGGAGGAGTACGAAACCGCTTACTTCGTAGGCAGAGAGCTGGCCAAGAGGGGGATAGCGGTTGTCTGCGGAGGTAGGACGGGTGTTATGGAGGCTGTCTGCAAAGGAGCTAAGGAGGAGGGAGGTCTCACCATAGGAATAATGCCATCCTACGAGGGCAAGGAGGCGAACCCTTACGTTGATATAAAGATAAACACTGGTATGGGCTGGAACAGAAACCCCATAGTAGTAGCCAGCGGTGATATGGTCGTAGCCATAGGGGGGCACTGGGGGACTCTCTCCGAGATAGCCTACGCCCTGATACTAGGCAAGCACGTGGTAGGTTTCAAAACTCATGACATAGAAGGGATTGAAAAAGTGGACAGCCCAGACGAAATTATTGGGAAGGTGGAGGAATTTTATGGGTCAGGATATAGGCTTCCTTGAGGAGATGCTCTTCAGGAGCATGTTTTCTGAGATTGAGGAGAGATACAACGACGTTGTGGACATATACAGGAACGACTACGAGATACTCTCCTTAGCCAAACATCTCAAGGCTGTCACCAACGCAGCCCAGGAGGTAGTGAAGGAGATACCCAACCCCCAGAAGAAGCTAAGCGAGGAGCTCTACACAACCCTCTACGAGGTCCTCAAGGACGTGAGCTCGATCCTCTACGACCTGACCATAGCGGAGGGAGACCAGCTCAGTTACGTTGTTGTCCAAGCTTACAGAAAGCTTGACAGCATAAACTCTCTCTTCCAAAGGCTCGTATGATAATTGAAAACAGAGAAGAAGCCGGAAGGATACTGGCTGAGGCTCTCAGGGAAAAGATCAAGACTGAAGAGAGACCCCTGATACTCGCTATACCGAGGGGTGGGATACCCGTTGCCTACACCCTATCCAAAGAGCTTGGAATCCCCATGAGCATAGTCGTGGTGAGAAAGCTCGGGCTCCCGTGGAACGAGGAGGCTGGCTTCGGTGCCATAGACTCGGACGGGGTCACCTACCTTGACGAGGAGCTCGTCAGCTACGCAAAGCTCAGTGCAGACGACATAAACGAAGTAGCCAAGAGGGAGCTTGAGGAGCTCAGGAACAGAGAGATGAAGTTCCTCCCTGAGGGCTACCCGGACCTCAGGGACAGGACGGTGATAATAGTTGATGACGGGATAGCCACGGGCTACACAGCCATAGCGGCAGCCGGCTTTGCGAAGCGCAGGGGAGCAAGGAAGGTGATAGTAGCGGTACCCGTCTGTCCGGAGGGAAGCGCCAAGAGGTTCAAGGGGTATGCGGATGAGTTTTACTGTCACCACCAGGCTGGGGGAATAAGCTTTGCGGTGGGCATGTTCTACAGAGACTTCCACCAGCTCTCTGATGAAGAGGCTATGAGATACATAGAGGAGGCTAAGAAAAGCGGTCTCTTTGAGCCTTAGAGTTTATATTTATTTCCCATGAAGGTCCTAATGATAGACAACTACGACTCCTTCACCTACAATCTGGTTCAGTATCTCGGGAGCCTTGGCTCTGAGGTCGTGGTGAAGCGGAACGACCAGACGAGCCTGAGTGAGATTGAGGAGCTATCCCCCGACTGCATAGTCATATCACCCGGTCCCTGCACACCCGCGGAGGCTGGAATCTCCGTTGAGGTTATCAGGCACTTTTATAAGAGGACGCCCATACTGGGCGTGTGTTTGGGACACCAATCAATAGGTGTAGCCTTCGGCGGGAGGATAGTGAGGGCAAAGAGGCTGATGCACGGAAAGGTCTCAACCATACACCACACGGGAGAGGGGATATTCAAGGGCATACCCAACCCTTTCAGAGCGGTAAGGTACCACTCCCTCGTCATAGAGAGGGAGAGCTTCCCACAGGAGCTGAAGATAACAGCCTGGTCCGAGGACGATGAGATAATGGGTATCCAGCACAGGGATTTCCCCGTCTACGGGGTTCAGTTTCATCCCGAATCGGTTCTGTCAGAGCACGGGATGGACATCCTGAAGAACTTCCTGGAGCTCGTCCCAGTCAGAGCTTGATAGATTCTATGCTGTATATCTCAAAGACCTCCCTGTGCCTGAGGAGTCCAAGAGCCTCCCTGTAGATTATCAGGTATCCCCTATGCTTGATGGCTTCATCCCTCAGTGCGTAGAACCTCCTCCTCAGTTTGATGGCAAGCCTCATGGACAGGAGGGGCGTCCCCTTCTCCCGCTCAATCCTGCGCTCAAGGTACTTTACAGCCCTCCTTAGCCTCTCCATCTCCTTCATGCACCTTTCTATCTTCGCTCCGTAGCCTCCTCCAACGTTCGCAATCTCCCTCAGAAGCTCATCGTCAAGCTCGGACTTGTCTATCATCAAGAATATAGAATAGTGTAGGGGTACGGTGGTGGAAAGAGGTCTCGTTGTAGAGAGGGAGGCTCAGCTCATAAGGGTCTTCGCGCCCAAGAGGGGGAGATACTTCAGGGGTGTTCCGAGGGGGAAGCTCCTCAAAAGGGCGAGGATATTCGCCGGGGACAGGGTTGAGGGAGAGGTGGTTGAGGGAGAGCTCTTTGCCATAGAGAGGGTTGAGGATAGGAAGAACCTCCTGATAAGACCTCCTATAGCCAACGTTGACAGGGTGATATGCGTTATGACTGTGCGCAAGCCGGACTTTGATAACTTCCTGCTTGATTCCCTCCTCGTGGTTTACGACCACGTCGGCTGTGAGCCGGTGGTTCTTTTCAACAAGGTTGACCTCTTGGATGAAGAGGGGAGGGAGGAGCTGAAAAGGTGGACCCGCATATACGACGATGCGGGTTATGAGGTTGTCCACGTGAGTGCCCGTACGGGCGAGGGGCTTGAGAAGGTCGTTGAGCTCGTTAAGGGTGAGATATGTATCCTCGCAGGACCCTCTGGCGTTGGGAAGAGCTCAATACTGAAGAGGCTCACGGGTGAGGAACTGAGAACAGGGGAGGTGAGTGAGAAGACCGAGAGGGGGAAACATACCACCACAGGGGTCAAGCTTATACCCTTCGGCGATGGCTCCTTCATCGGGGACACGCCGGGTTTCTCAAGGGTTGAGGTTCTCCAGTTTGTGAGGAAGAAGGATGTGAGGAAGTACTTCAGGGAGTTTCTGAGATACGAGTGCAGGTATCCGGACTGCACCCATACGAGGGAGCCGGGGTGCGGTGTTAAGTCCGCCCTCCGTGAGGGAGAGGTAAGCTGTGAGAGGTACAAGAGCTATCTGAAGATGATAAGGGAGTATCTTGAAGAGCTGAAGGAAATCTGCGATTAGATAGATTGGGGGTGAATGATGACGGTGAAGCTCACTTCATTCACATTCAAGAGGCAGAACGTAAGGGACTCCTACGAGGACATAGCCTTCTTCAAGATATGGATTGACAAGTGGGAGGAGGACAGAAAGCCGGTGGACAGGAACAGCCTCTTGCTCCACCTCGTTGCCAACTACTCCCCTGAGGTGGAGGAGAAGCTCTTGGGTAACAGGAGAGGGCTGGTGGACGTGCCCGTTGATATGCTCGTCTCAAGGTCTATGATTGATGTGCTCAACGGGACAAAGTTCATACTAAATCTGACCCTTCCCCGGAAGGCTCTGACAGGCAAGCACATGAGTGCTCTCAAAGAGCTCTTCCCGCACTATCAGGAGAGTGGCTTCCTCTTCTCCCTGCACGAAAAGCTGCTCTCGGCAAACAGGGAAATCTTCAGCGAGTACAGAGAGTTCTTCACCTACCTTTACTGCGAAGAGTCTGTCCCAAAGCTGGAGGGTCTGCTGACTATCGGATGCGGAGAGCTCTTAGCAGGGTGCGACTTCAGCTGTGAAGGGGAGTACGAAGACGTCCTCGTGGTGAACACCCTGAAGCACCTCCAGGCTGCCGTTTCCAAGCTCATAAGCATGATATCCGAGGATGCCTCCGTTGATGCCCTCGCAGACACGATAAAGGGAGACCCAGCCCTCGTCACCAAGCTCCTTCAGTACGTCAACTCCCCCCTCTTTCCCCACAGAAAGGAGATAGAGTCAATAAAGAGTGCCATAAACTACCTAGGGCTTGAGAACCTCAAGAAGTTCCTGATAGCGGTATGGATGTCCCAGTTCTTCGGTCAGGACCCAAGCTTCGTGGAGTTCATAAAGAACATGCTCTTCAACGCCTTCCTCTTGGAGAGCCTTGCTCAGAGACTGAATGGTGTTAGCAGGGACAGGCTCTTCCTCGCCGGCCTCTTCTACAGAATGCCTCCAGCCTTTGGAGTTAGACCGGAGGTCTTCTTCAGTTCAATACAGCTACCCGAGGAGATAACAGAGCTTTACAGAGATGAGAGCTTAAAGCCCTACCTCAGGCTTCTGGACCTCCTTGAGAGTGAGGAGCTTGAAAAGTATGCCGAGAGCCTCGGCATAGGTCAGGAGGAGCTTGAGAAGCTGAAAGAGTATGCCAAGGAGAGCGTTGCAACCTTCATGTCGTGAGGGAGCTTATGGCGTTCTCAATCTGTTCAACGCTTCCAAGGACGATGAGGACATCTCCTGCCTCCAGCTCCATGCTCTTGGGCGGACTGACTATGAACTTCCCTTCCCTCATAACGGCGAGGAGAACTCCAAAGACCTCCTCCTTGAATACCTCGCCTATCTTTCTCCCCAAGGCTGGAGAGCCCTCTCCTATCCTGATAGTTTCAAGGAGATAGGGTGAGTCCTCCGAGAGCAGGACATCGCCTATGAAGCGGGTCAGCTCCGGTTTTATCACGGAGATGGCTACAGACCTACCGCTCACAATCTCGGGAACGTAGGTCAGGTTTGCCCCCGCCTTCTTGAGCTTCTCTTCGTTTTTAGGGTCAATAACCCTGCAGGATATGAAGAGGTCAGGATTTATGCTCTTTGCTGTTACGACTATGAACATGTTCTCGCTATCGGAGGATGTGTTAACGAGAAGCCTCCTTGCCCTCTCTATACCCGCCAGCCTCAGGAGCTCTTCTTCTTTCGCATCGCCCTCAATGACTGGCACCCCGTGAAATTCCTCCCTGAACCTCCTTATCCTCTCTTGGTCCGTCTCTATCACGACAACCCTCTCCCCGAGGTTCTTGAGAGCCTCAGTGATGGCAAAGCCTGTCCTTCCAAGTCCTACCACTATCGTGTGGTTCTTCATGTCCTCAAGCATCTTGATTAACCTCCTGTACCTGAGTATCTCAAGCAGCTTCCCCTCCGCTATCAGATAGGAAAGCTGGGAGACAACGTAAACGAAGAAACCCGTTTGAAATGCAATAATTCCCATGAGGTAAGCCCTACCCACATCGCTCACCTCGTTTATCTCTGCAAATCCCACCGTTGAAACGGTTATCACTATCTGGTAGAGGGCATCAAAGTAGCTCCAGTCCTCAAGCCATGCGAATATAAGACTGGACAGGAGAAGGACTCCGACATAGAAGGAAAGGAGCTTCCATACCTTTTTGACAAACCCTTTGCTTTCTTCGTACATATCCTATCTTTAGTATATCGGTATGGAGTGCTGTCCCTTCTGTGGTCATCTCTTGGAGATAATAGAGTGCTGTGGCGGGGGAATATGGAGGTGTGACAACTGTGGGGAGTACTTCTACTACGGGGAGCTCATAGAGAAAACTCATCCTTCGGAGAGCGAAGGAGCATCTCCCGAAGAACGGAGTCAAGACTCTCCCGAAGGGTAACGACCCTGTAAACCGCATCGGTTATCGGTGCGTATATGTTCTCCTTACGGGTGAGCCTTGCGAGGGCTTCTGCCGTCTTGACCCCCTCAACCACCTGAGCTATCTTCTTGAGAGCCTCCTCAGGGCTGTAACCTTTCCCCAGAAGGAGACCGAAGGTCCTGTTCCTTGAGAGGTCGGAGGTTGCCGTAAGGATCAGGTCTCCAGCACCCGACAGACCGAAGAAGGTCTCCTTCCTCGCGCCGAGCCTCACCCCTATCCGGGTCATCTCTACGAGACCCCTCGTTATAAGGGCAGCTCTGGCGTTGTAACCGAATCCGAGCCCGTCGGATATACCGCAGGCGATGGCTATCACGTTCTTGAGGGCTCCTCCGAGCTCAACACCTACGAGGTCATCGTTCAGATAAACCCTGAAGCTCTCACAGTTGAAGCTCCTCTGGTATTTCTGAGCGAGCTCCCTGTTCCTCTCGTAAGCAAGGACCACAGCCGTTGGGAGACCCTTAGACACCTCCTCAGCAAAGGATGGACCAGAGAGGGCGAAGACCTCCACCTCAGGCTCAATCTCCTTGAGAACCTCGCTCACCCTCTTGAGACTTCTGAGCTCAATCCCTTTGGAGGCGTTTATAACCCTCTTTCCCTTTAGCCCTATTGAAGAGAAGACGGAGCGGACGACCTGTGTGGGGAGGGCGCAGATTAGGTTATCGTAGTCCTCCACCTCTCCAAGTCTAACCGTAGCCCTTATACTGCCCACGAGCCTGATGCCCTCAAGGTAGGGATGAAGACCTCTGTTTATGGCGGAGACAACCTCCTCGTTCCTGTCGTATATGAGAACCTCCTCACCCTTCTTGGACAGGAGTGAGCCTAAGGCTGTACCCCATCTTCCCCCGCCGAGGATAGCAAACCTCATACCTTCAGGATTATACTATTGGGAAAAGATGTTGAAAAGTGCGATGGAAGAGCTCCTCTACTGGGTGATATCAGCACTTATAAACCTCCTGCTCCTTTCCTTTCTGAGCACAGTCTTTATAGTCAAGGTTCGGGAGGTCCCCGAGATATACCCCCTCAGGGTTGAGATAAAGGAACTCGTTGTAAAGAAGCCCAAAAAGAAACGCTCAATCGTCAAGGCAAAGTCGGTGGCAAAGAAAACCGTAGGGCGGGTAACCAGGGGCTCCGCAAGGAAGAGGAGGGTGGGAGCTACGGTAACTAAAGCTCACGAGAAGGGGGATGTGAAGGTTCCCGTTCAGAAGGAAGAGGACGTCTCGGTCCTGGCGGAGCTCCAGAAGAAGATAGAGAGCAGGCTGAAGAAGAAGGAGGAGAGAAAGAAGGAGGTAGGGATATTATCGGCGGTGCTGACGAAGGGAGAGTTAAAGATAAAGGGAGGGACGAGGGATATAGTTTACACACCTCCGGTCCCAGAGCTGATAGCCTCCGAGTTTCCCGGCGCGGTGAGGGTGAGGATATGGGTCTCCCCCGACGGGAGGGTCGTCAAAGCCATCCTCCTCCAGAGGAGCGGAAATGTTAATATAGATAGTACTTTGCTCTCCTATGTGAGGGGTATAAGGTTTGAGAAGGTAAGGGACGAGGAAGTGCAGGTGGGAGAGATAACCTTCAGGTTCCAAGGAGGTTGAGCCTATGGGCATTGGAAAGATGGTAAGGCTTGAGAGGATAGTAAATAGAACTACCAAGAGAACGATAATAGTCCCGATGGACCACGGGGTCAGCTCGGGTCCCATAGAGGGGATAAAGGATATAAAGCTCGCCGTTGACAGAGTCGCGGAGGGTGGTGCTAACGCTGTAGTCCTCCACAAGGGGATGGTAAGGGCGGGACACAGGGGAGGAGGCAGAGATATAGGGCTCATAGTCCACCTTTCAGCCTCAACGGACCTCTCTCCCTCAAAGAACGATAAGGTCCTTGTCTGCACGGTTGAGGAAGCCATAAGGCTCGGGGCGGATGCGGTTTCCATACACGTCAACATAGGTGCTGATATGGAGAGGGAGATGCTCAGAGACTTCGGGCTCATCTCAAGAGCCTGTGAGGAGTGGCAGATGCCACTTCTGGCGATGGTTTACGGAAGGGGTCCGAAGATAGAGAATCAGTACGACCCCAAGGTAGTAGCCCACTGTGCGAGGATAGGCGCTGAGCTTGGGGCTGACATAGTCAAGGTTCCCTACACGGGAGACCCCGAGAGCTTCAAGCTCGCCACGGAGGGTTCTCCGATTCCTGTTGTGATAGCGGGCGGACCCAAGATGAAGTCTGAAAAGGACGTGCTTGAGATGGTTTACGGCGCCGTTAAAGCCGGAGCCTCCGGGCTCTCCATAGGAAGGAATATCTTTCAGGCGAAGGACCCGGCTCTTATGGTCAGGGCTATGGCAAAGATAGTCCACGAGGGCGGCAGCGTGGAGGAGGCTCTCCAGATACTCGGACAGTCTTGATTCTTTCATAAAAATCCACCGGGAGGTATTAAATGGGACTTCTTTCAGGGAAGAAGGCGCTTATAACGGGAATAGCCAACGAGAGAAGCATCGCTTACGGTATAGCCAAGTCCTTCCACAGGGAGGGAGCCCAGCTCGCCTTCACCTACGCCAACGACAAGCTGAAGAAGAGGGTTGAGGAGATAGCGAAGGAGTTTGGGAGCGAGCTGACCTTCAAGTGCGATGTCTCCCTTGACGAAGACATCATCAAGCTCAGGGATTTCATCAGGGAGAGCTGGGGAGGTCTGGACATACTGGTCCACTCCATAGCCTACGCACCCAAGGAGGAGTTCAAGGGCGGTGTTATAGATACCTCCAGGGAAGGCTTCAAGATAGCGATGGACATATCCGTTTACTCGCTCATAGCCATGACGAGAGAGCTTCTCCCCCTCATGGAGGGAAGGAACGGCGCCATAGTGACCCTCTCTTACTACGGTGCGGAGAAGGTAGTCCCCCACTACAACGTCATGGGAGTCGCCAAGGCTGCCCTTGAGAGCACGGTGAGGTATCTCGCCTACGATATAGCGATGAAGGGTCACAGGATAAACGCCATATCCGCGGGACCCGTCAAGACCCTCGCAGCTTACAGCATAACAGGCTTCCACCTTCTTATGGAGCACACCACAAAGGTGAACCCCTTCGGCAGGGCTATAACCATAGAGGACGTGGGTGATACAGCCCTTTTCCTCTGCAGTGACTGGTCAAGGGGGATAACGGGTGAGGTGGTTCACGTGGACAACGGCTACCACATAATGGGGGTCTTCGGAAGGGAAGAGGAGATAAAGGAAGAGGTCCTGAAGAAGTGAGCCTCAAGCCAACCAACGTTCCCCTGACCGCTAAGGAGCATGATTGCGTAAGGTGCGGAGTATGCGCCGGGTGCGGGTGTGCCTGCGGCTACATAGCTTATCTCAAAGGGGATAAGCTAACGGACCTCTACGGACATCCCCACGACCCCAACGGTGTAGGGAGCTTCTGCACCAAGGGGATAACCCTGATTCAGGAAGCGACAAAGAGCCCCCTGAGGGTGAAGGAGCCCCTCCTGAGAGAGGGAGACAGGTTTTTAAGCATAAACGCCGAAGGCGTCCTTGATTGGATAAAAAATAGGAAGGGAAAGCCTCTCCTCTTCCTTGACCGCTATACGGACCTGATGGACCTCTCCTCAGCTTACAGGCTAACTGATAGGGTTTACTCCGACTCCCTCTACCTTCCCTTCAGGGTTACAACCTTAAGACCTCAGGAGTGGAGGGAGCAGAGGGTGATCTTAGCTCTTGAATGTGAGACCGTCTTCTCGGAGGTCATGGCAACCCGCTGGCTCGTTGACGCCTTTGAGAGGTCAGCCTACATAGTTGCTGTCTCCTCCAGGTACGGCACTACCTCCACCAAGGCGAGTAGAAGGCTCCTCCTCAAGCCTCCCCTTATTGTCAAGTTCCTTGAGGAAATAGCCCGCTCCTTAGAAGGGGAGAGCGTTGATAGTCCCTATGGGGAAGAGGTTCACAGGCTTGCCCGCTCCTTCTCCATCATAGAGAACTCCCTGATACTCATAGGTGAGACCCTGCTCAGAAGTCCCTGGAGAGAGGGTGTCCTAAGCTCCCTCCAGAGGATAAGGCGAAAGACAAGGGTGAACTACAGTATAGTAGGGAACCTATCACCCCTTCCCACCAAGGAGCTCGGAGATTTCCTTGAGGACTTCAGGGAGGCTGACTGGCTCCTCCTCACAGGAAACCCGGCGATGTACATGGGTGACAGGGAGCTTGAGGTTCTCAAGCATAAGCCCGTCCTAAGTCTATCCATCTTCCCCAACCTTACCGCCAACAGCTCCCAGCTCGTAGTCCCCGTAAAGCTCTTTCCCGAAAGGGAGCTCTTTTACTTCAGAAACGGCTTTGGCTTTGTAGCCCACTCCCCCGCCGTTCTCACCCCGCCACCGGGGTCCTTCTCACTTCACGAGCTCCTCAACAGCGCCCTTGGAGTTGGCTGGGATGAGGGATCCCTTCTGAGGGAGCTCGGGCTTAAGGCTGAGGATGTAAAGGAGGCTGAGGGTGGGGCGGACATAGATATGCCCTACATTGAGGAGCTGGAAAGCTACAGCGAAGAGGCTCCAGAAGAGGAGGGCGTGTTCCTTGTCTGTGACAGCACCCTCGTTGACGAGCTCGGGCACTGGAACCCCTGGACCCACGATATTGAGAGGGAGCAGTTCGCTTACATGAACGAGAGGACGAGGGAAAAGCTCGGTGTTGAAGAAGTCATAGAGATAGGGGGAGCGAAGCTGAAGGTTAAGCTGAGCTCAAACATAGCGGACGACGTTGTCTTTGTCCCCTCCTCCTATGAGGAGAGCCAGCCCTTTGACCCGGGTGTAAGGGTTGGGAGGCTCATGAAGAAGCCTCACCTGAGGATAGAGAGGTTTCTGT
>NZ_JBWONM010000184.1:0-5054 GCF_056450045.1 Hydrogenivirga sp. | reverse complement strand
CAGCCGCCTCCCTTCTCATCAGACCAGATGCTGATGATGTGGAAGGACAACGTATGCGGGCTCGTAGGCGGGGCTGAGCCCGATGGGGTGAGGAAGCTCCTTGGAAGGGAACCTATACCCTACAGGGAGTCCCTGAGCTGGGCACTGAAGGGCTACGCTGAGCTCACCTCTTGAGGATAACGTTCTTTATGAGGTAGTTCTGCCCGATGTTGAGTATGTTGTTAACGGTCCAGTAGAGGACAAGTCCTGAGGGGAAGCTGGCGAAGAGGAAGGTAAAAGCCACGGCGGATATGTACATGATGAGATTCTGCTTGGGGTCTGGATTTGGTGTGAGCTTTTGTTGAAGCACCATAGTGAGACCCATGACAACCGGCAGTATGTAAAAGGGGTCCTTGTCAGCGAGGCTCGGTATCCAGAGCATACCTGAGAGCTTCAGGTCAACCGTTATTATCAGAACCTTGTAGAGGGCGAAAAAGACGGGTATCTGGACGAGTATCGGGAGACACCCGCTCATGGGGTTGAAGCCTATCTCAGAGTAAAGCTTCATCATCTCTTCCTGCATCTTAGCGGGGTCGTCCTTGTACTTCTTCCTTATCTTCTCAAGCCGCGGAGCGGCTTCCTGCAACTTCATCATAGAGGTCGTGCTCTTGTAGTTGAGGGGGAAGAATATAAGCCTGAGGAGGAAGGTCAGGATGACTATGGAGAGTATCCAGCTACCCGTGTGCTCGTAAACCCAGTACATGAATATGAAAAGGGGCTTGACTATAACCTTCAGCCTGCCCCAGTCCAAGAGGTCCGCAAGCCCTATCTCCCTTAGCCTTGAGTAGTACTTGGCACCCATGTAGAGGGTCATTGGCTCACTGTAGCCCACGTAGGTGAAGGTTATGAACTTCTCCTCCCCGTCACTCCTGTAGGAGACCTTGTCAACCACAACACGTTCTATATTCCCCTTGAAGCCCTTGAAGAAGTACCTGCTCTCCTCACCGGCGAACTCTATCCTTCCCTCATAGAGCTGCTTGCCCTTCAGGTCTCCGACGTCAATACGGAGGACCTCCCCGTTTATCTTCAGAACGGGTCCCTCGTGGGTGTAAAAGGACTTCTCAAAGGGATGGGTTCCCACGAGTATGTAGGGGACCCTCTTGAGGTTGGTCTCAACGGTGAGCTCCATGTAGTAGTCCTTAAAGAGGAGCCTCTTTACCAGCCTTACCTTTCCCTTCTGGTAGGTGAGTATGAGGCTGTCCCCTTTTCTCTCCACCTTGTACTCACCGAAGTTGAGCTCATAGTCCAGTGAAGGGTCTCCCGTGTATACCTCAAGGGGAAATACGCCGAGCTTCCTCTCCGCATCGGTTATCAGGTCAAAGCCGAACTGCCTGTCAACGAAGCTGACTATCCTACCTCCTACGGGGGACACTTCAAGGGAGAAGTTGCCGAGCTCGTACTTGAGGGTCTCGGCGGGCTTTAGCTTCTCCCTCCTCGTGCCGAGCATAAGCTGAGGCATAGAGGGTGGAGCCTTTTCCTTTGGCTTTGGCTTTACCTCTTTTTCGGTCTTCTGCGCCACCTTCTCCTGAGGTGCTGGCTTGAAAAGGTAGGAGGAGAGTATCTCATAGCCCAGCAGGAAGAAGGCTATGAGCGTCATAGCTATGAAGATTCTCTTCGGGTCAGGACCTTGCTGTTGCGTCAAGGTAAGTCCACACCTCCTTTAGACCAGGGACCGCACCTCAGAACCCTCCACAGGGCTTTGAGGGTCCCCTTGAGGGCTCCGTGCTTTTCCACAGCCAAGATAGCGTACTCGGAGCATGTAGGGTGGAACCTACAGCTCGGTGGATAGAGGGGTGACAGGAATACCTGCCAGAAGCGAAGCAGCTTTATGAGAAGGGCACTCATCTAAGGCGCCAGCCTCTTCCTTCCCTTCTGCCTTCTCCTCTTGATTATCCTCCTGCCAGACTTGGTTCTCATGCGGGCTAAGAAGCCGCTCTTCCTCTTCTTCTTCCTGTTGGATATGTGGGGCTTTAAAGCCTCAGGCATAGCTCAACCCTCCTTCCAAAGGGGGCGGGTGCTCAGAAGCCCGCCCTTCCGGAGAATATACCCGTGAACACGAAGACGATTGAGAAGAGGAGGGCATAGAGGGCAAGGGTCTCAATAAAGGCGAGGCCTATGAACATTATCGTCTGAAGCCTACCACCCACGTTGGGGTTCCTCGCTATCCCTTCCTGGGTTCCCCTGACGGCGTGTCCCATTCCTATACCGGTTCCGAGGGCTGCCAATCCTATGGCAAGACCGGCTGCAAGGGCGAGAAGCCCGTAGAAGAGAGCCTTGTCAGAGGAAGAGCCTGCAGCTCCCTCGGCGGCAAATCCGAGCGCTGGGAGTATGAGCGTGGCTATGGATGCGAGTGCCTTTCCTTTCATTGCTTACCTCCTTTCACTTTATTATCAAGGACGGAACTTTCACCTCATCTATAACCTTGCAGAGGGTCACCGTGGGCTGACAACCCCAGAGCAGCAGGTCGGGCTTTTCCTCATCAACGAACTTGAGAGCCTCCTCGGCAAGCTCACCGGCAACGGTCTTTATCTCAATCTGAGCACTCTCGTCGTTTACAATGTGCCTCCACAGGGTCTTCACCCTGTTCTTAGCCCTCTCCTTTGCGTTCTTAACGGTGTCCGGAGGAAGGGGTACCCCGAGGGACACGCTCGCCTCCTCAAGCCTGTAAAGGTCCTCAAGGACCACAAACACCTCAATGTCCGCTGAGAAGGAGTCGGCAAACTCCCTCAGCATCTCAAGGGACTTCCTGCACTCAGCGGAAGAATCGGTAAGGATAAGGGCTATCTTCATATCAGTGCTCCTCATGGACGACAGCTCCAGCAAGATAAACAACCGAGAGTATCATAAAGACGTAGGTCTGTATAAAGACGGCGAGAAACTTTATAGCTATTATGAAGATGAGAGCCACGGGGGATAGAGCCATCGTGAAGGGGTTCTTGACCGCAACGCCGACCAGAGCCAAGAGGAGTATCGCTCCTCCCTTCATGTTGGCAAACAACCTGAGGGAGAGGGTTATGGGACGGGCTATGTGGGAGATTATCTCAACCACGACAAAGAAGGGAGCGAGCCAGGGTATCGGTCCCATGAAGTGCTTGAAGTAGGCAAGTCCGTTTTCCCTTATCCCCTCATAGTTGTAGTAGAGGAAGACCGTCAGAGCCATTGCGAGGTTGGTGTTCATGTTTCCTGTGGGGGCATCAAGACCTGGAACCATCCCGAGGAGGTTTGAGAAGAAGATAAAGAGCCCCATGCCAGCTATAAGGGGCGTGTACTTGAGTCCCCTCTCGCCTATGTTATCGGTGAGCATGCCCCTTACAAACCTCAGGTAGCCTTCAAGGAGAGCCTGATACCTTGTCGGCTTGATAGAGGGTCTCCCGCCGAGCAGGACGAGGAGCACGGATATACCCATAGCGACAAGACCCAGAACAACGTGGTTTAAGCTTACTCCTTCCATTCCTTGACTCCTTCGTTTTCGGCTGAAAGATTATATCACAGTTAGAGGTTTATCTCAGCCCTTAGTATGTCGTGAAGGTGTATTATGCCTTCAGGTTTCCCCCTTTCGTCAACAACTATCAGGACGGTTATCTTGTGCTCTTCCATTCTCCTGAGAGCCTCAAGAGCCATCTCATCAGCCCTCGCTGTTTTTGGATCCCGGGTCATAACCTCCTTTGCCAAGCTCCTGTTCAGGTCCCCTCCCCTCTTGACAAACCTTCTGAGGTCCCCGTCAGTTATTATACCCACGAGCCTTCCCTCGGAGTCCACAACGGCGGTCGCTCCAAAGCCCTTGGAGGTCATCTCAAGGACCACCTCTCTCATGGGCGTGTCCTCTCTCACAAGGGGAAGCTCATCTCCCGTGTGGTAGAGGTCCCTGATGAGCCTGAGCTTCCTGCCGAGGGCACCGGCAGGGTGTCTGAGGGCGAAGTCCTTCTCGGTAAAGCCCCTTAGCTCAAGAAGGGTCATGGCGAGGGCGTCTCCGAGGACGAGGGTCGCCGTTGAAGAGGTTGTGGGGGCGAGCTGAAGGGGACAGGCTTCCCTGTCAACGTTGAGGAAGAGGTGAACATCGCTGTACTTGGCTAAGGTTGAGCCCTTCCTGTTGGTTATGGCTATCAGGGGAACGCCGAGCATCTTTATGTAAGGCATCAGGGCGACAACCTCAGCGGACTCCCCGCTGTTGGAGATGGCTATGACTACGTCCTGGGAGTCTATCACGCCTAGGTCGCCATGGAGGGCTTCCGAGGGATGGAGGAAGTGGGCTGGCGTGCCCGTGCTTGAAAGGGTTGAGGCTATCTTACGGGCTATGTGTCCTGACTTCCCTATCCCCGTTACTACAACCTTTCCCCTGCAGTCAAGTATAAGGTCAACAGCCTTTACGAAGCTGTCCCCGAGGCTCTCTTTGAGCCTCTCTATACCCTTTACCTCCTCCTCTATAACCCTCCTCGCTCTACGAAGAACCTCCTCAGGACTCATGACTTCGCTCTGTAGTTCTCTATGCCCTTCTTTATCTCCTCTATGGCGCTCTGGAGCCCCTTCCAGCTCTCAACCTTAACCCACTTCCCCGGCTCAAGCTCCTTGTAGTGCTCAAAGAAGTGCTTTATCCTGTCCCTGAGTATCTGGGGAAGGTCGTCAACTGTCTTTATATCCTCATAGGTAGGGTCAAGCTTGGAGTGGGGGACAGCAACGAGCTTGGTGTCTATACCCTCCTCGTCCCTCATCTCAAGCATGCCTATAGGTCTGCACCTTATCACGGAGCCCGGAACCACCGGCTCCCTTGATATCACGAGAACGTCAACGGGGTCTCCATCATCAGCGAGGGTCTGAGGTATGAAGCCGTAGTTGAAAGGATACTGCATCGCCGTGAAGAGAAATCTGTCAACGAAAACAGCTCCGCTCTCCTTGTCCACCTCGTACTTTATACCGCTCCCCTGAGGAATCTCAACCACGACGTAGATATCTTCGGGAGGGTTCTTACCCGCCGGTACGTCCATCAGACCCATATCACACCTCCTAAGAGTTTCCTA
>NZ_JBWONM010000183.1:0-2362 GCF_056450045.1 Hydrogenivirga sp. | reverse complement strand
AAGCATTTGTGAAAATAAATTCTTTTTGAGAGCTTATTGCAATAAACTGTACAAATCGTAAGTTATTGATATTTCTAATATTCTGAAAACTTGATATAAAAGCACTCACTTCATGCAAAACTTTAGATAATAATAATATTCTTAAGATGGAGAGCTTGAAAGAGCTTATTGAAAAGGGTGAACTAAGTACTCTGTTCTGGTACTTTGAGCCCAAAATAGTTGAAAGGGGAAGAAGGTATGCGAACGAAGGCAGGGTAAAGGAGAAGCTTATCCTTTCGGATAACTACATACACGGCTCAGTAGAAGGCTCAACTCTGTATTACACGGACGTATTCTTGAACGAGGATGGGCTGTATGTTGCCTGCACCTGCCCTTACGATGATAGATGTAAACATGCTGTTGCACTCCTTTTAAGTTTTGCACAGAGCGGGAATGAAGAACCTGTGCCCTTGAGCGATTTTGAGAGGGAACTGAAGAAGGTAGTATATGATTACGGACTCCTTGAGTTCAGCATTCAAAACTGGAAAGGTGTGATCAGTAATCATAGTTCCGAGGAGGTTCTGAAGTTTCTGGTGAGACTTACCAAGGAGCTTGAAGAAGATTATGAGGAAGGATATATACCCTACATAGAGGAAGAGCCTCTTTACCTTGATAAGCTTGTAGCTGTTTTTATAGAGAGCCTGCCCGAAGGTGAAAGGGGAAAGGTTTTTTACGAGTATTTAAAGGGTTTAGGGGAAAACTATGGTATGCTCATAGGCTCACCCGGCAGGATTTTCAAACTCTTCTCAGATAAAGATAAGGCGACCTTTAAGGCTCTCCTCAAAGAGGACCCTGCGGTTTCTTGCAAAGAGCCTGCCTTCGCCTTCGCAGGACTCTAAGTGTCCTCCAGCTCACCCCTCAGGTACTTGTCGTAGGCTGATAGATCAAAGTAGCCGTGTCCCGAGAGGTTGAATAGGATGACCTTTTCCTCTCCCGTTTCCTTGCACCTTAAAGCCTCGTCTATTGCAGCCTTTATAGCGTGGGAAGACTCGGGAGCCGGAACTATCCCCTCTGTTCTCGCGAAGGTCAACGCCGCATCAAAAACCTCTGTCTGTCTGTAGGCTACGGCGTCTATGTAGCCCAGGTCGTAAAGCTTACACACAAGAGGTGCGTCTCCGTGGTATCTGAGTCCTCCCGCATGTATTGGAGGGGGTACGAACTCGTGTCCGAGGGTGTACATCTTAATGAGAGGTGTCAGACCTACCGTATCTCCAAAGTCGTACCTGTACTCGCCCTTTGTGAGGGTTGGGCAGGCTTCGGGTTCAACGGCAAGGACCTTCAGGCTCTCCCTATCACCATGGAGCTTGTCCGCCAAGAAGGGGAAAGAGAGCCCGGCAAAGTTGCTTCCTCCTCCGACCGCCCCTATAACAACGTCCGGATAGTAGCCCGCCTCTTCCATCTGCCTCTTCGCCTCAAGTCCGATAACGGTCTGGTGGAGGAGGACGTGGTTCAGGACGCTTCCCAGAGAGTACTTGGTATCCTCCCTCGTTGCCGCCTCCTCAATAGCCTCGCTTATAGCTATCCCAAGGCTTCCGGGATGCTCGGGATCCTTCTCGTAGAACTGCCTGCCTGCGTTGGTGTAGGGGCTGGGTGAGGGTATAACCTCTCCCTTCCAAGTTTCCATAAGAATCCTTCTGTAGGGCTTTTGATTGTAGCTCACCCTGACCATATAGACCCTGCACTCAATATCAAAGAACTGGGTTGCAAAGGATAGGGCACTTCCCCACTGCCCCGCTCCTGTTTCTGTTGTCAGCCTCTTTACACCGGAAACCTTGTTGTAGTAAGCCTGAGCGACCGCTGTGTTGGGTTTGTGGCTCCCCGGTGGAGAGACGCTCTCGTTCTTGTAGAAGATCTTTGCGGGAGTGCCTAAGAACTCTTCCAGATTCTTTGCCCTGTGAAGGGGTGTTGGTCTCCAGAGGGATAGAATGTCAAGGACCTCCTCCGGTATGTCTATCCACTCCTTGTCGGAGACCTCCTGTTCCACGAGGGGCTCCGGGAATATAGCTAGGAGCTTTTCGGGTGAAATTGGCTCCTTAGTTTGGGGGTCAAGGGGAGGCTCAAGTGGTTCCGGGAGTAAGGGAATGATGTTGAGCCACCTTTTGGGAATCTCTCCTTCAGGAAGCAGGTACTTTCTCACCTCTCATAACCTCCTTTAAAGGGAAATTTTAACTTGAAAAGGCTCGTGGGCGCCTTAATTTCATTTACCCATGAAGCTCTGGGACCTTTACAGGAACAGGGATTACCACATCGAGCCCACCCTTGAGAGGATAAGGGAAGCGCTGCAATACGTCGGAAATCCCCAGCGGAGCTTCCCCTCAATACT
>NZ_JBWONM010000182.1:0-4832 GCF_056450045.1 Hydrogenivirga sp. | reverse complement strand
GTCATACTCTCGGGGATAGGGTGCCACGGGAAGATAGTTGATTACATAGACCTCAGCAGCTTTTACTCCATCCACGGCAGGGTTCCGCCGACTGCAACGGGTATAAAGCTTGCCAACCCAGACCTCAAGGTTATAGGCTTTGTTGGAGACGGGGACATATACGCCGAAGGCGTCTCTCATCTCATCTTCGCCGCAAAGAGGAACACCGACATAACCCTTATAGTTCACGACAACAGAGCCTACAGCCTGACCACCGGTCAGTTCACACCGACGAGCCCTTCCCACTTCCGGGGAAAATCAACCCCTGAGGGACCGCCGGAGGACCCCATGAACCCTATAGCACTGATGCTGGAGTCTGGCGCTACCTTCGTCGCAAGGGGGTATGCGGGATACACCGAGCACCTCAAGAACATCATCAAGGAGGCTATACTCCACAGAGGCTTTTCCTTCGTTGATGTGCTCCAGCCCTGTGTGGTCTTTTACAACACCTACGACCTTTACAACAGGATGACCTACAGGCTTGAGGATGTCGGACACGACCCCACGAACTATGAGGAGGCTTACAGAAGGGCTAAGGAGTGGGATTACAACAGCGAGGACACAAAGATACCCATTGGTATCTTCTACAGAACGGAGAAACCCACCTATGAGGAGAGGCTCCTCGGCGTGAGTTATGACTAAGCTTATCCCCAAAGGGGAGATATTCAAACTGCTGGAGATCCTCCTTGAAGAGGGCTACGATGTGGTCGCCCCCGTTCTGAGGGACGGTGTGATATCCCTTGAAGGGATAAGCTCTCCAGAGGAGATGGCAACGGGGGTTCAGGAGGAGCAGGAGAAGGGTAGTTACAGGGTTGAGGAGGGAGAGCTCTTTTTCGGGTACGTCCACGGATACGACTCGCTGAAGAGGTTCCTGCACCCTCCGAGGACAAGCCTGATGAGGATAACGCCCGACCTCAAGCAGGAGTTCCCGCTTCAGAGAAAGAGATATGCCTTTGTGGCTCTGAGGGGCTGTGACCTGAGGGCTTTTGAGATACTGGACGATGTGTTCCTCGGTGAGCAGAAGGACCCCTACTACGCCTCCCTGAGGGAAGGAGCCTTCATCGTTGCTCTGAACTGTCCGAGACCCTCCTCCACCTGCTTCTGCACATCTATGGGAACAGGTCCCGAGGTCAAAGAAGGCTACGACATCCTTATCTCTGAGATCGGAAAGGGCTTCCTTCTCAGAGCGGGGAGCGAGAGGGGAGAGGAGATAGTCAGCAGACTTGAAGGAAGGGAGGTAAGTGAAGAGGAGCTAAGGGAGGAGAGGGAGGTAATTGAGAGGGCTGAGAGCCTGATAAGGAGGAGGGTAAGGACGGAAGGGCTTCCGGAGAGACTCCTTGACAGGATAGACTCACCGCTCTGGGATGAGATCGGGAAGAGGTGTTTAGCCTGCGGGAGCTGTGCCATGGTCTGCCCTACCTGCTTTTGCTATGAGGTTCTTGATGAGGTCTCTCTGGACGGAGGCGAGAGTTTCAGGGAGAGGAGATGGGACGTGTGCTTCAGGGAGAGTTTCTCTGCAATCCACGGCGTTCCCATCAGGGGGAGTATAAGCTCAAGGTACAGGCAGTGGCTCATGCACAAGTTCTCTTACTGGGTTGGTCAGTTCGGGAAGTTCGGGTGTGTGGGCTGTGGGAGGTGCATAACCTGGTGTCCGGTAGGCATAGACATAACGGAGGAGGTCAGGAGGATATCGGGGGATGGATAACCTCTTCGCCCTCAGGAAGGCTGAGATAGTAAAGGTGGTTGAGGAAAACAAAAGCACGAGGAGGTTCCTCTTCAGGGTTGATGGCTTCCCGCCCTTTAGACCCGGTCAGTTCAACATGATATACGTTTACGCCCAGGGGGAGGTTCCTATATCAATAAGCTCAACGAGGAGGGACCTCATAGAGCACACGGTCAGGCTCGTGGGTGAGGTGACTGAGGATCTCTTCCTCCTCAGGGAGGGGGATTTCGTGGGTATCAGGGGACCCTACGGGACCCACTTTCCCCTTGAGAAGTGGGAGGAGATGGACCTCATCCTTCTTGCGGGCGGTCTTGGTCTGGCGGACCTCAAGCCGGTCGTTGAGGAGGTTATAAAAAATAGGGAAAGGTACGGAAAGGTTTACCTCCTGATAGGTGCGAAGGACCCTTCGGGTTTCCTCTACAGGGAAGAGTACGACTTCTGGAAGAGTTATGTTCAGCTCATGCTGAGCGTTGACAAGCCCGTTGAGGGCTGGAGTGGGCACGTTGGCTTCGTTACCGACCTCCTTGAAGCTGTTGAGATCAATCCCGAGAGAACAGTCCTCATGACCTGCGGACCCGAGGTTATGATGGTGGTCGGAGCTAAGAAAGCCCTTGACCTTGGGATAGAGGAGGGGAGGATATACCTATCCATGGAGAGGCACATGAAGTGTGCTGTAGGGACATGCGGGCACTGCCAGTTCGGATACACCTTCGTGTGCAGGGACGGTCCCGTCTTCCCCTACTCAAGGGTAAAGCCCCTCCTCGGCGTCAGGGAAGTTTGACCACTACGAGGAAGTGGGAGGCACAGGATATACAGGGGTCAAAGCTCCTCACAACCTTCTCCGCCTCAACCCCCAGATCCCGTTTGTTCTCCCTCAGCCTCTTCAGTACAGCCTCCTCCATTACCCTCTGGTTCTGAGATGTCGGCGGAACTATGTTAGCCTCTACAACCTTCCCCTCCCTGTTAACCCTGTACCTGTGGTAGAGGATACCCCGCGGAGCCTCCGTCACACCAACACCTTCTCCCTCCCTCGGCTTCCAGGGTGTACAGGGCTCGCCTTCCAAGGAAACCCTCTCAAGGAGCCTCTTAGCCTCCTCCAGAGAGTAAAGGATCTCCACAGCCCTTGCAATTATGCTCTTGTAGGGATTGCTCATCGGGACCTTAACCTTCTCCCTTACCTCCGGCGGGAGGTACCTGTGGTTGTTGTTCAGCCTCGCCAGGGGACCGACCATGTAAGTTCCCCCTCCTCTCAGCCTCGCATAGAGGGCTGTTGAGTGGGGCTCCTGGTACTCCTCAACCTTCTCCTCAAACCTATCCTTCTCAACGCTCCACCCCCCGGAAGAGACTATCCTCCCCTCCGTTATCGGATAGGTATCAGCCTCTCCCAGGGATATCATCTCCCATTCTCCCTCCAGCTCCGGATACTCTAAGGATAGGGTTAGGTCAAGGAGCTCCTGAGCTAAGGGTACAGACCTCTCAACCTCCTGAAGGGTTGACTCTATCTGACCCTCCGAGGGAAGCTTGTAAAATCCCCCTACCCTGAGGTTTACCGGATGGATGGACCTCCCTCCTATGACCTCCATTATCCAGTTTCCAACCTTCCTCAGGGTCAGCCCCATGTTGAGGATGTCCTTCCTCTCCCTTGCGAGCTGGAGGAAGTTCTCCTTACCGAAGAAGTCGGGAAGGTGCAGGAAAAAGATGTGGGCGGAATGGCTGGCTATCCACTCCCCGCAGTATAAAACCCTCCTGAGTATCCTAACGCTTTCATTGACCTCAACCCCGAATATACTTTCAAAGGCTTCGGTCGCGCTCATCTGGTAGGCTACGGGACAGAGACCGCATATCCGGGCTACGGTGTCAAGGACCGCATCCGGCTCCTTACCTATGAGGAGCTTCTCAAAGAACCTCGGCGGTTCAAATATCTCAAGCCTCACCCCTTTAACCTCTCCGTCTTCAGTATCAACGAATAGCCTTCCGAGACCCTCAACCCTCTTAAGGGGGTCTATCCTTACCCTATCCAATCTCTCCCTCCACGACCTTTCTGAAGCTTTCCGAGTAGGCGTTTTCGTTCCTGAACAGCTCCTTTATCTCCTCTGGGGAGAGTCCCATCCCCCTGAACCAGCTCACGAGGGACTCAACGTTAGCCCCCTTGCAGGGACCAAAGCACCCGTAACAACCCCGCTTTACCGACGGACAGAGGGCACCGCAGCCGGACCTAACAACCGGACCGAGGCAGGGTATCCGGTAGGCGTCCATGACGCATACGTTCCCCCTCAGCTTACATTCCATACAGAGGGGGTAATCGGGTATCTCAGGTCTCCTGTTGTGGAGAACGGCTTTTATGAAGCTCTCCAGAGATCTCGGGTTTATGGGACAGCCGAATATCTCGTAGTCAACCTTGACGTGCTCCTTAACGGGTGTGCTCCTCTCAAGGACCTCAATGAACTCCGGGTTCGGGTAAACCTCCTTGAAGGAGCTAAGCTCTCCGAAGTTTCTAAGTGCCTGCACTCCTCCCGAAGTGGCGCAGGCTCCTATTGTCACCAGCATCTTTGATCTTTCCCTTATATCCTTTAGCTTTTTAGCCTCCTCCTCCGTAGATACGGAACCTTCAACAAAGGCTATGTCCATCTCCTCAGGCTCCCCAGCCCAGCCCCCGAGGAGCCAGTAAACGACCTCGCAGTGCTCCCATAAAGAGGGAAGGTCAAAAAAGTTCGCCTGACAGCCGTCGCAGGAGGACAGCTTGAATATC
The DNA here is from genome assembly GCF_056450045.1 of Hydrogenivirga sp. Classification (NCBI taxonomy): domain Bacteria; kingdom Pseudomonadati; phylum Aquificota; class Aquificia; order Aquificales; family Aquificaceae; genus Hydrogenivirga; species Hydrogenivirga sp. Next base: position 321 of record NZ_JBWONM010000182.1, on the reverse strand, counting down.
CCTATCTTCAGCTTTCTACCCATTACCCCTCCTGAGTATCAGTATAACCCCTCTAAGCTTATCTGCAGAGACCAATTTTGTTAACATAATTGTGATTATGTTAATAATATACATTGTAATACAAAAGGTATATAACTTTGCTCTGTATAATCTCAGCTGTTCCTATATTTAAAAAGATAAGTAATACGAAAATGTGCTAAAATCCCTTCCTATGAAGGGAGTTATCTCCTTCAGGCTGGAGCCCTCTCTTCTTGAGGAGCTTGATAGGGTTTCTAAGGAGGAGGGAAAGACTAGGACCGGGATAATAAAAGAAGCCATAAA
>NZ_JBWONM010000181.1:0-7949 GCF_056450045.1 Hydrogenivirga sp. | reverse complement strand
ACGAGGGTTACTACTGTAGCTGTTATGCTTGAGAGGGGGTCAAAGTAAAAGCCTGCTGAGAGCTGGTAGTCTTGAAGGGGTAGGAACTGGTAGAGTTTTACCTGTATTGGGCTATGGAGGGTTTTGGTGGCTGTGTAGAGGGAAAAGAGAAAGGAGAGGGCTCCTCCGAGGACTGCTATTACTCCGCTTGCCAAGTCCCCTATCTGTCTCCCAAATAACCCTATTACTATGAAGGCTAAGAGTGGCATCAGAACTATAAAGACTCCTTCCATTCCTCAATCCCTCAGGTGAACTATCTCCGATGAACCCTCATAGCCTTTCAGCCTGAATATGGAAACAACGAGACCAAGACCCACGGCTACCTCCGCGGCAGCCACCGTGAGTATAAAGAAAGCGAAAATCTGTCCATCCACCTTCCCAAGGTACTTGTCAACGGTAACGAGCGTAAGGTTAACGCCGTTGAGCATTATCTCCGTGCTAACGAGTATGGTTATAAGGTTCTTACGCGCCACGACACCGAGAAAGCCTATGAGAAAAACGAGCACGCTCAGAAGTATGTAAGCCTTTTCAATGCTCACTCTTCCTTCCTCCCGAGAAGTATCGCTCCTATCATCGCCACGAGAAGTATAACCGAAGCGACCTCAAAGGGAAAGAGGTAGGATGTGAAGAGGTTCCTTCCAACCTCCCTGACGTTGTCCTCCACAACGCCAACAGGCTGGGCGAGCCTTCCCTTGAGCACCATGTAGCCTATGAGAGAGAAGACGAGGACAACTATAGGTGCTCCTACCACAAGCTCCCTCTTGTAAACACCCTCAAACTTCTTCACCTTCTCCCAGGGTATGGTGGTTATCACGAGCACGTAGAAGACTACGATAGCCACGGCGTATATTATCAGCTGAAGACCCGCCAGGAGCTCAGCTCCGAGGGAGAGGAATATCCCAGCCATAGCGAGAACGCTTGATAGGAAGAAGAGGATTGAGTGGACCGGATTCCTGACGAGTATGGCACCGATGACCGAGACAAGGAGCCAGAAGCCGAGAACTCCGAGAACTATCCACTCCACTCTATCTTCCCCCAGAGTTTTTCCCTTTCGCTGTCGTTGGACCATATCCTGTCAGGCTCATCTCCACGCCTTCTCTTGAAGTCAACAGCAAACTCCTCAAGCCTGTCCATGTTGAGGACCTCGTTCCTTCGGGAGTAGCCTGCAAGCTCATAGAGGTCGGTCATCGTAAGACAGCCAACGGGACAGGCATCAACGCAGAGACCACAGAAGAGGCAGTTCAAGAGGTTCATATCAAACCTCGTCACCTTCTTGCTCCCGTCGGGCATCTGGACAGCCTCTATCCTGAAGAGTGTGGGCATCGGGCAGGCTGTCTGGCACATATAACAGGCAACGCACCTGCTTTTGCCCCTCTCGTAGCTCATGAACTTCTCAATAGCCTTGAGAGAGTCGGGCTCTGTGCCGTCCCAGACAAAGTGTCCGTGAGCACCCCTGAACCTCTTGGGTGGAGTGAGCTTCTCCTTGGGGTACTCGGTGGTTATGGGCTTCCTGAAGAGGTTTCTCAGGGTCACAGAAAGTCCCTTTATGAAATCAAGGAAGAATATAGCTTCTACAACATTCAGATAGTCTTTTCTGCTGAGCCTTTTGATCCTCATGAGCCACCTCCAATGACAAATAGCACCACAGCTGTGACCAGAACGTTAGCCAGGGCAACGGGAAGCATTATCTTCCAGGCTATCTCGGTTATGTCCTTAGCCTGAAAGCGTGGCAGGGTCCAGTGGAGCCAGAGGACAAAGAAAACCAGACCGAACATCTTTGCGAGGAACCAAAAGTATGGGGAGAAGGGACCGAGTATGTTTGGACCTGACCAGCCACCGAAGAAGAGAACTACCGCTATTGCCGAGAGAGCCATCGTGTTCAGGTACCACTCGGCGAGGGGAAGGGCTCCGAACCTCATCCCCCCATACTCAACGTTGTAGCCAGTAACGAGCTCAGCTTCCGCCTCCTGTATATCAAAGGGAACCCTTCCTGACTCTGCGAGCATGCAGAAGAGGTATAAGATGAAAGCCACGGGCTGGTAAAAGATAAACCAGACTCCCCTCTCTATCTGAGCCTCAACTATGCCCACAGTGCTGAGAGTGCCAGAAAGCAGAACCACACCCAAGACAGCGAAGCCGAGAACAACCTCGTAGGCTATTACCACAGCAGCCTTTCTGAGGGAGCCTATGAAGGCGTACTTGGAGTTGGAAGCCCATCCGGAGAATATAGTTCCGTAAACAGCCAGGGACCCCATCGCAAAGACAACGAGAAGCGCTATGTTGACGTCCGAGACTATGGGCTTTATCTGGTATCCAAAGAGCTCAAACTCAGGACCAAAGGGTATGACGGAGAAGAGAAGTATAGCGGGGGCAACAGCCATCATTATCGCGAGGTAGTAAACGGGAACATCCGCACCCTTGGGTATTATTGACTCCTTCGTCATGAGTTTAAGACCGTCAGCTAAGGGCTGGAGAAGTCCGAAGGGTCCCACAACCGTGGGTCCGAGACGAGCCTGTATGTGTCCGGCGAGCTTGCGCTCAAACCAGGTAAGGTAGGCTCCGACGCCTAAAGCCACCCCCAGAAGGACAGCTATCTTCAATAGAGTGATGACTAAAGAGACCACAAGCTCACCCATGGCAGCCTCCGATGATAACACCTAAGGGAGCTTTCAAGCCTTTAGGAGTTCCTATCCTTATATCACGATATCTTATGGGTATCCTCATCGGTCCGTCTCCCCCACAACAGGGTCAAGGCTACCGAGCAGAGCTATGGCATCCGCTATAGTCCTACCCTTGATGAGCTTTGGAAATATGGAGAGGTTGTAAAGAGCTCCAGACCTTATCCTGAGCCTGTAAGGCTTGCTACCACCCCTTGAGAGTATGTAAAAGCCGAGCTCACCCCTCGGGTTCTCCGCAGAAGAGTAAACCTCTCCCGGAGGAGCGCTCTCCCCGTGGACAACGACCCTGAAGGACTGAACCATGTCCTCAAGTGCCATGAAGACATCCTCCTTGGGAGGAATAACCGCCGGGTGCTCCTTGTTTATGTAAGGGGCGTCCTTTGGCATGCTCTCAAGCTTCCTAACACACTGCTCAATTATCCTTACGCTCTGAGCCATCTCCTCCATTCTGACGAGATACCTGTCGTAGACGTCTCCCACCTCTCCCACGGGGATATCAAACTCAACCTCGTCGTAGGCTGCGTAAGGCTCAAGCTTCCTAAGGTCGTAGGGGACTCCAGAGCCCCTCGCCACAGGACCGGAAAGCCCGTAGGCGTAAACATCCTCTCTGGTTATAATTCCAACGTCCTTGGTCCTCCTGAGCCATATCCTGTTGCGGGTAAGGAGCATGTGATACTCCTTGAGCTTCTGGGGAAAGTCCTTTATGAAAGCCTTCACAACGTCAAGGGTTCCTTGAGCAAGGTCGTAGTGAACCCCTCCAATCCTGAGGAAGGCGGTGGTGAGCCTGTAGCCCGCATTCCCCTCTATTATGTCCATTATCTTCTCACGTTCCCTGAAGGCGTAGAGGAAGACGGTCAGGGCTCCGAGGTCAAGGGCACCAGTCCCGAGCCACAGAAGGTGGGAGTTTATCCTCTGGAGCTCAGCGAACATAGTTCTTATGTACTTAGCCTTCTCGGGCACCTCTATCTTCAGGAGCTTCTCAACAGCGGTAACGTAGGAGAGCTCGTTGCATATGGCGGATATGTAGTCCATCCGGTCAGTGTAGGGAAGGAACTGAAAGTAGTAGAGGTTCTCCGCTATTTTCTCCATACCCCTGTGGAGCTGCCCAAGAATGACGTCGCTCTGCTCCACAAATTCACCCTCAAGGTCAAAGAGAAACCATATGGTCCCGTGGGTTCCGGGGTGCAGAGGTCCCCAGTTCAGAACCAGCTGAGCCTTCTTCTTTAGCCTCGCCTTTTCCGTCCTCTCAAGGTCCTCAAGGGTTGGCACCTTCGTGTGAAGGACCTCATAATCATGGGAGGGCGGCTCCGTCCTGCCGTGCATTACCTCTGTGAGAGACGGCAGTTCCTCCTCGGGTATACCCTCCATGGGGAAGTCCTTTCTAAGGGGGAAGTGCTCGTAGCCCTCCCACATGAACATCCTTCTGAGGTTGTCGTGACCAACGAACTCAACGCCGAACATATCGTAGGCTTCCCTCTCAGCCCACTTGGCACCGGGCCAGAGGTCGGACACTGTTGGAAGCCTGCCATCGCTCGCCCAGCCCTTTACTATGACCCTCTCGTTCTCATCGGGATTGTAGAGGATGTAAACTCCCTGAAACCTGCGGCTATCCTCGGGGAAGTCTATACAGGTCATATCAACGAAGTGGAGGAACCTCTCCCTCTCTTTGAGGTATCTGAGAAGCTCCTTGAGCTTGAGATTTGTTACCTCAAGGCTTACCGCGTTCTCACCGAAGGAGACCTTAACATCGTCCTTGAACTCCTGCTTTATCCTTTCCGTAGCAGCTCTGTTTATCCAGGGCATCCCTTACTCCTTAAACGGTCATCTCCTGAGGAACGAAGAGTCCTTCCTTCTCCACATCCTTCCTGAACTGCTCAAAGGCTCTGTCGTACTTCCTTACACCCTGCTCCTTTATCTTCTTCTGGAGCTGGAGTATCCCGTATATCAGCCCCTGAGGTGTGGGAGGGCATCCGGGAACATAAACGTCAACGGGTATTATCCTGTCTATGCCCTGAAGGGTTGAGTAGGTGGGGAAGGGTCCCCCTGCGGAGGCACACCCACCCATGGATATGCACCACTTCGGGTCTGGCATCTGGTCCCAGATGAGCTTCAGCATAGGGGCAACCTTGTTCACGACGGTTCCCGCAACTATCAACACATCCGCCTGTCTGGGCGATGCCCTGAAGATGACGCCGAGACGGTCAAGGTCAAACCTTGATGCAGCGGTATGCATCATCTCTATAGCACAGCAGGCGAGCCCAATGGTGACAGGCCAGAGAGCGTTACGCCTGCCCCATCTTAGGAGCTCGTCCACCGTTGTTGTTACAAAGCCGTTAGAGTTTATAGCAGCCATGACTTTACCTCCTTCAGGTTTGCCACCTGAGAGCACCCTTAGCCCAGGCGTAGAAGAAGCCAAGGGTAAGTATGAATATAAAGAGCGCAGCCTCTATCAAGCCGTAAAGACCTATCTCCTTGAACACCACAGCCCAAGGAAAAAGATAGGCAGCCTCTATGTCAAAAAGTATGAGCAAGAGCCCTAAAAGGTAGTAACCCTGCTTGAATGTTCCTCTCGCCTCGGGGTCGTAGAGCGGCACTCCGCACTCGTAGGGATAGTCTTCAAGTGGATCCTTCTTTCTCTCCCCAAGTATATCGTTGAGGAAGGCAAAGACAAGTCCAATGGTTACCGCTATGAGCGCGAAGACAAAAAGAGCCCCGTACTCTCCCATCTCTTCCTCCAAAAAGGTAGTCAAAAATATAACAGCGTTATCCTTTTACTGTCAAGCTCAAGAGAGAAGTCTCAGGCTACGGAGAACTCTTTGCTGAGAAACCTCTTCCATGTAGATGGCATCTCCTGGAGCTCCTCCTGAGCTATGCTTGCAACTCGATCCTCTATGCCCCTGATGTCCCTTGAGGTCCTTATCTTGACGTCACACACCTGGGGCTCGTTTATAGGCTTCCCTATCTGGGAAACTATGTAGCAGTATGCCTCCTCAACCTCCTCTATCTCTCTCACAACCCTGTCAGCAATTATGTTGGCGACAACGTTGTAAATCTTCCCTATGTGGGAGACGGGGTTCTTGCCTGCAGCAGCCTCAAGGCTCATCGGTCTGTAGGGAGTTATGAGTCCGTTGACCCTGTTCCCCCTTCCAACCTGCCCGTCGTCACCCTGCTCTGCGGAGGTTCCTGTAACGGTGATGTAAACTGAACCGCTCTCGGGGTCATCCGCCGTGTTTATGTGAACCTCAAGCTCCTTATCGGTCAGGGAGGAAATACGCTCAAAGACCTTTCTCCTCACATTCTCCCTCTTTTCAAGGTAATCCTTTATATCCTTTATGTACCTGCTGACGAAGGCGCAGGCAATGGTTATCCTGATGGTGTCCTTTATCCTCACACCCATTACCTTTATGTCCTCACCCACCTCTGGGTGCTGAGCCTTGAGCTCGGAAGAGTTGAGAAAGCGCTCCGTTTCAAAAACGACCCTCTCCAAGTCATCAAAGGGAGCGTAGCCGACACCGAAGGAAGTATCGTTGGCGAGGGGAACCTCATTCTTCTCCTGAAATCTGAGGAACAGGTCAACGAGGTCCCTGCTCCCCGGCTTTATCTTAGGCTGAATTATCGTATGCCTGTCGGGGTCAAGGTTCCTTATGTTCTCCTTTATCCAGCTCCTCGCAACCTCTATCGCTATCTCCTCAACGGGCAGGGGCTTTCCGTCTTTCTCGTCAAGAGCCCTCCCAACGAGGTATATCTCTATAGGTGATATGACTTCACCCCCTCCAAAAACAGGGTTCGCAACACCCCCAACGAGAAGCGCCTTATCAACGTTGTGATGCATTATCGCCCCAAACTCCTCCAGGTAGAGCTTTGAAAGGGCAACCGAGAGCTCCTCGGCTATAGAATCGCATATGGTATCTGGATGCCCTATGCCTTTCCTTTCAACTATCTCGGCATCCTGCCTGTAAACAGGCTCAAAGGTCATGGGCGTGACAACTATCCTTGCCAACGGACTACCTCCTGCAGGTTTAAGCTAAAAAATTATACCTTGAGGAGGGATACACCAGCCTCTATTAGGTTGTTGAGCTCCTCCTCTGAGGGAGCTTCAGCGTAAACCCTTATCAGAGGCTCCGTTCCTGAGGGTCTGAACAGGAGCCAGCTCTCATCGCCGAATATGAGCTTGAGTCCGTCTATTGTGAGAACCCTGACAACCTTCATGCCCTTTAGGGTTTCGGGTGGGTTGGCTATGAGCTCCCTAAGCTTGCCCTTTATTCTCTCATCGGCAGGAAAGTCAACCCTTCTGTAGTAGGCACTTCCAAACTCCTTGAAGATGTCCTCTATCACCCCTGAAAGGGGTCTATCCCAGAGCAATAGCCCTTCAAGTATCAGCAGAGCGGACATAAGACCATCCCTCTCCGGTAGGTAGGCTGGAACTCCGTAGCCACCGCTCTCCTCTCCTCCAAAGAGAACTTTTTCCTTCAGGATCAGCTCGTTTATGTTCTTGAAGCCGACGGGGACCTCCCTTAGCTCAATTCCCTCAGCTCGGCATATCCTGTCCGTAAGGTAGGTCGTTGAGACGGTCTTTACCACCATCCCCTCCCTCATACCCCTGTTCCTGATGAGGTGAAGCAGAAGCAGGACGTATATCAGCTGGGTGTTGACAAAGCTGCCTTTCTCATCAACAAGGGCTATCCTGTCGCCATCTCCATCGTTGGCTATACCTATGTTTGCTTTCGTGGCTCTTACCTTCTGCTTGAGGATACCAAGGTTCTTCTCAACGGGCTCGGGGGCGTGCCCCCCAAAGAGGGTATCTCTGTAACTTCTGAGCTGGATAACCTCCATCTTCGTATCCCTGAGGGCATCGGCAAGGAGCCCAGAGGAGGTTCCGTACATGGCATCGTGGACTATCCTGAGCTCCCTCTCCCTGAACAGCTCCAGACCTATCCACTCCCTTACACCTTTAAGGTACCCTCTCCTTATGTCTATCTCCGAAGGTTCAGATAACTTTGTGGGTCCTGGGTCTTCTTCGGGAAGGTTGTTTTCCACCTCTCTGACAAACTCAGGGGTTGCAGAGCCTCCAAAGCTCTCCTTTATCTTGTAGCCGTTGTAAGCGGGCGGGTTGTGGGATGCGGTTATCATCACCCCACCATCAAAACCCATGTACCTTACGGCGTAGGATACCATCGGTGTGGTGCATGCCCCTTTGCTCAGGCTTGTATCAAGACCTTCCCTCTTCAGAAC
>NZ_JBWONM010000180.1:0-6985 GCF_056450045.1 Hydrogenivirga sp. | reverse complement strand
AAGTCCCTTATAAGGGCAAAGATAATGGAGGAGCTCGCCAAGAGCCTGATGCCCGAGAACACAAGCGAAGCCTACCTTGCGGGTCTGTTCTCCCTTATAGACCTTATCCTTGAGGAGGATATCGTTGATTTCCTCAAGGAGGTGAATGTAGACGACCTCGTTATATCAGCCTTCACCGATAAGAACAGCAGGATGGCATCCATGCTCAGCATGGCGGTCCTGCTTGAAGAGCACGAGACAGAGATAAGGAGTGCTAAGAGGGCTGAGGATGTGAGCATACTGAGAAGCATAGCTAATAACATAGGTGTTGAACCCGAAGACCTCAGGGAGTCGGTCATGAGGAGCTACGTAATGGCTGACACCATCATACACCTTTAATCTTGAAGTTCTTGTTCTTCAGCATCTCTAAGAGGCTGTCAAAGGTTACTGGAGGTGAGAAGTAGAACCCCTGCGCCTCATCACACTGCCAGAGCTTAAGGAACACAAGCTGTTCCTCAGTCTCAACTCCCTCAGCGGTTGCCCTTAATCCTAAGTTGTGGGCTATGGCTATTATGGTCGTTGCTATGGCAACGTCGTTTGGGTCCGAGATAACATCTCCTATGAAGGACCTGTCTATCTTGAGCTTATCAACAGGAAAGTACTTCAGGTAGTTCAGGGATGAGTAGCTCGTCCCAAAGTCATCTATTGCGATGGATATACCCATACCTTTCAGCTTCCTCAGAACCTCCGCCGCCTCGTGCTTGTTCTTCATCAGGGTGCTCTCCGTTATCTCCACCTCAAGGTAGTTCGGATCAAAGCCCGTCTCGCTCAGAATCTTCTTAAGGCTGTCCAAGAACCCTCCCGCCGCTATCTGCTTGGCGGATATGTTCACCGCCACCTTCAGGGCAAAGCCCTCGTCAAGCAATCTCCTTCCATCTATACAGGCTCTCCTGATTATCCACTCACCCATGGGTATGATCAGGTCCGTATCCTCAACCACAGGCATAAACCTGCCGGGAAGTATCACACCTTTATCTGGATGGTGCCACCTAATCAGAGCCTCCACGCCCACAATCTCTCCCGATGTAAGCTCAAACTGGGGCTGGTAGTAGAGGGCGAACTCCTCCCTCTGAAGGGCATCCCTCAGCTCAAGCTGGAGGGTGAACTTCTCGCTAACCTTGAGGTTAAGCTCGTTGGTGAAGAACTTGTAGGAGCTCTTGCCAAGCTCCTTTGCATGGTGCATCGCTATATCCGCATTCCTCAGAAGGGTCTGGGGGTCGCTCCCATCTATAGGGTAGACGCTTATGCCAGCGGTCACAGTTATGTATATCTTGTGGTCGTTGATGAAAAAGGGTGTCTGGGCACTCTTGAGAAAGCCCGATACGAGCTCACCTATATCGTCAATGCTTGAGAGGGTATCAAGGACCACAACGAACTCGTCGCTCCCAAACCTTGAAACCATCGTGTTTTGGGGAAAGTGGGACACAAGCCTGCCGGCAAAAGCCTTGAGGAGGCTGTCCCCCACATCGTGACCGAGGGTGTCGTTTATCAGCTTGAAGTTGTCAACGTCAAGAAATACAACAGCCACCCTTCCCTTGCCCTTCCTCGCTCTGAACAGAACCTGGGAGAGGTGGTCGTAGAGTAGTGCTCTGTTGGGAAGCCCGGTCAGCGAATCGTAGTAAGCCAGGGAGCGCAGATTCGCCTCAAGGCTCCTCCTGTCAGTTGCATCAAGGAAGAGGGCTACGTACATTCCTTGCCCTACCGAGAACACGGTAGCCTCAAGGGTAAAGGTAGAGCCGTTGCTTGAGCCCCAGACCTCTCCTTCCCAGAAACCCTCTTCCCTGAGGAGGGTCATGACCTCTTCAAAGGTGGGAAAGCCCGACCACTTCAGTTCAAGCTCCTCTATTGAGCTACCGTACAGCCTTTCCCTCTGAAAACCCGTTATACTCAAAAAAGCCTCGTTTACATTCCTGATCGTACCAGCCTCATCAAATATCAACACCCCTTCCCTCATGTGCTGGAGTATCTTTGACATCAAATAGACTTTCCCTCTCAGTCTCTCCATCTTTTTCCTCAAGTCATCTTCTCTGCTCATTCTCTACAAGTGTAGATTATCGGCATGTCTATGTAAGCTTTCACTTATAATTTTCCCGATGCCTCCCTTACTCCTTGAAGTCTTCAAGAACAGACTGTCTTCGGTTGCGGAGGAGATGGGGATAGTTCTTCAGAGAACCTCTTTCTCCCCCAACATAAAGGAGAGGAAGGACCTTTCCTGCGCTATCTTTGACCCTGAGGGCAATCTCGTAGCTCAGGCTGACCACATACCCGTTCACCTCGGCTCAATGTCCTCATCGGTGAGAGAGGCTATAAACTCCGTCAGCTTTGAAGAGGGGGACATGGCTGTCCTGAACGACCCCTATCGGGGTGGAACGCACCTTCCGGACGTAACCCTTGTAGCTCCCGTATTCCACGACGGGGAGATACGCTTCTTCGTAGCCAACAGAGCTCACCACTCGGATATAGGAGGTATGTCCTCGGGCTCAATGCCCCTCTCCAGCTCAATCTATCAGGAGGGCCTGATAATCCCACCGGTGAAGCTGATTGAAAGAGGTGAGCTAAATAGGGAGCTCTTATCTCTTGTTCTCTCAAACGTCAGGACTCCCGACGAGAGGCTGGGGGACATAAGCGCCCAGGTTATGGCAAACAAGGTGGGAATCAGGAGGATGAGAGAGCTGATAGAGCTCTACGGTGTGGAGAACGTGCAGAAGCTCTGTGCAGAGCTTATATCCTACTCCGAAAGGGTGATGAGGAGCCATCTTGCGAAGATCCCAGAAGGAACCTACGAGTTTGAGGACTTCATAGAGGACGACGGGATGGGAAGGGAGGACATAGGAATAAGGGTGCGTCTGAGCGTGAAAGGCTCCTCGGTCAAGGTGGACTTCTCAGAGAGCGATGACCAGACGGAAGGTCCCTTCAATGCGGTCAGGTCCGTCACCCTGTCGGCGGTTTACTATGTGTTCAGGTCCCTCCTTCCGGAAGACGTTCCAACCAACGAGGGGTGCTTCAGACCCGTTGAGGTTATAACGAGAGAGGGCTCCGTCCTTGACCCGAGACCGCCGGCTGCCGTTGCTGGTGGAAATGTAGAGACATCCCAGAGGGTGGTTGATGTGGTTCTCGGTGCCCTATCCAAGGCTATGCCCGAGTTCGTACCGGCGGCGAGCCAGGGAACGATGAACAACCTATCGGTGGGTGGTTTGGACCCGAGAACTGGAGAGAGCTTCACCTACTACGAGACCATAGGTGGGGGCATGGGAGCATGGGCTGGAGGGGATGGAGAGAGCGCCGTCCATTCTCACATGACAAACACAATGAACACACCTGTTGAAGCCCTTGAGCACGCATTCCCCTTTCTGATAAGGGAGTACTCCATAAGGAAGGGCTCGGGTGGGGAAGGTGAGAGGAGAGGAGGAGACGGCATAGTAAGAGAGATAGAGTTTCTCTCGGAGGTGGAGGTTACGGTACTTTCCGAGAGAAGGAGGATACCGCCCTACGGTCTGTTCGGCGGAGGACCGGGAGAGAGGGGCATAAACATGGTTCTGCGGGAGGGAAGGAGGGAGATGAGACCGGGGAAGTTCAGGGAGAAGTTGAGAAAGGGGGACGTCCTTCGTATAGAGACCCCCGGAGGGGGTGGTTATGCTTAAGGTAGGAGTTCTCGTCTCGGGAAGGGGCTCAAACCTGCAGGCTATAATAGACGGAGTTGAGAGCGGGAAGATATCCGCATCAATAGAGCTGGTCATATCGGATAACCCCAAGGCTTACGCCCTCCAGAGGTGTAAGAAGCATGGGATTGAGCACAGAATCCTCAGGAGAAAAGACTTCCCCAGCAGGGATGAGTTTGAAGAGGCTCTCGCAGAGAGCCTGAAAGAGAAAGGAGTTGAGCTTGTGGTTCTCGCAGGTTTTATGAGAATACTCGGAAGGAGTTTCCTCAGGCACTTCCCCAACAGGGTGATAAATATCCACCCATCCCTGATACCAGCCTTTCAGGGGCTCCATGCCCAGAGGCAGGCTGTTGAGTTCGGGGTTAAGTTCTCGGGGTGCACAGTCCACATAGTTGACGAGAGCGTGGATGCGGGACCGGTGATAGTTCAGGCGGTGGTCCCCCTGCTGCCCGATGACACGGAGGACAGCCTATCCGAGAGGATCCTCAGCTACGAGCACAGGGTTCTGCCCCAGGCTGTCCAGTGGTTTGCAGAGGGGAGAATTGAGGTTGAGGGTAGGATGGTGAGAGTGAAAGGGGCTGAATACGGCACACTCCCGGTCAACCCAAGGCTTGAGAAATTTTAAAGGGAATATAATTTTATGAACATGGTTGAGATAATAGTTGCACCCAACGCGGGCTTTTGCTTTGGTGTAAAGAGGGCTGTGAAGCTGGCAGAAGAGAGCGCCGATATAGTTAGAGAGGGAAGGAAGGTCTTTACCCTCGGACCCATAATCCACAATCCCCAAGAGGTAGGAAGGCTGAAGAGCCTCGGTGTAGAACCCCTTGAAGGAGAAACGCTACAAGAGGGAGATGCCATAATCATAAGGTCCCACGGGATACCCCCGGACAAGGAGAGAGAGCTAAAGGAAAGGGGACTGAAGGTGATTGATGCAACCTGCCCCTACGTGAAGGCTGTCCACGAGGCTGTCTGTAAGCTGAGCGAAGAGGGCTACTTCATAGTCCTTGTGGGGGAGAAGAACCACCCGGAGGTGATAGGAACCCTCGGATACCTTGAGGAATGCAAGGGAAGGGGAATGGTGGTGGAAACCCTTGACGACCTGAAGGAAGCCTTCAGGCATGAGAGGGTGGGTGTAGTATCCCAAACGACCCAGAGCGAGAAGTTCTTCAAAGAGGTGGTGGGTGAGCTCGCCCTGTGGGTGAAGGAGCTTAAAGTTATAAACACGATATGCAACGCCACATCGGTGAGACAGGAAGACGTCTACCAGATAGCTCCTCAGGTGGATGTGATGATAGTTATAGGAGGAAAGAACAGCGGCAACACGAGGAGGCTCCACAGCATCGCTAAGAGCCTCAACAGAAACTCCTATCATATAGAGACAGCCGATGAGCTGAACCCTTCTTGGTTTAAGGGGGTCAAGAGGGTGGGGATAACAGCAGGGGCATCAACACCAAGCTGGATAATAGAGGAGGTTAAAGGTAAAATAGAGGAGATATGCAGAGGGTCTTCCTGCTTATCACCTTAGCTTTCTCGCTTCTGTTCGGAGGGAGTCTCTACGAAGAGCTTATAAAGGAGCAGATAAGAAGCATCCCAAAGGATAAAGCCATAGTCGTGGGAAAGGGAAATAGAGAGCTTATAACGGTTATAAACCCAGACTGCCCCCACTGCAGAGCTGAGTGGAAGGAGCTCAGGAAGCATTTAGATAAGGTGAGGATATACGTCTTCCTCTTTCCCTTCAAGACTTGGGGTGAGGAAAACTTTCGCAAAGCTTACTACATAGCCTGTTCTGAAAACAAGCTGAAGGCTCTTGACGAGGTCATGCTGGGAAAGCTGGACGGCAAGGTCCCAAATGTGGGGAAGTGTTCCCTCCTTGAGGAGCACCTTAAGGTCGTTGAGAAGCTTGGGGTAAATGGGGTTCCCTACAACATAATCCCCCAGAAGAACAAGATAATTGAGGGCTTCTCCAAGGACCTCATAAAAGAGCTTGGTATAGAGAAGTGAGCCGAAAGGAAGAGGGAAGGCACACAAGAGAGAAGATACTCCTCACCGCAAAGAAGCTCTTTGTAGAGAGGGGCTACTTCAACACGAGCATGAGAGACATAGCGAAATCTGCGGGAGTCAGCACAGGAGCGCTCTATCACCACTTTGAGAGCAAGGAGGAGATAGCAGGAGAGATATACAGGAAGACCCTTGAGGTAATAAAGGAGAGGATAGTAAGCGCCATAAAGAAGGGGAGGGATGCAGAGGAGAGGGTTAAGGGAATAGTTGAGGCACTGCTGAGGCTGGCTGAGGAAGACAGGTATACAATGGAGTACGCCCTTTACGTAAAGCACAGGGAGATACTGGACATACCCGTCTGCTCCGCCGAGCCCTTTGAGCTCCTTAAGGAGTTTTGCAACAGAGAGAAAGAGAGCGGAGGCATAAGGGAGATAGGAGATGAGCTCTGTGTGGTTTGTCTGACGGGCGCACCGGTCAGGCTGATGCAGCCCAAGTGGGATGGGGTTATCAAGGGGGACCTTCTCTCCTACAGCAAGGAGCTTGGACACTGCGTATGGCTCTCCCTAAAACCGTGAACTCTTTCCCTTCTGTCAGCTTGACATACCGAATGTTCGGTATTATTTTTAAAAGCGGGAGGTGTAAGATGAAAACCTTGGCGATGGTTGTCAGGCAGGATGCTTATGACCTCGTACTAACACCTTTAGCTTTCGCCTACCTAGGAGCTGAGGTTTACGATGAAGTCAATATCCTTTTTGTCAACTGGGCAGTTAGACTGTTGTCAAAGCAGGGTGTTGAAGCTCTTAAACCTTCAGCAGACCATGCAGGTACACCTGTAGATATGATAGAGGAAAGAGTAACCGCTGCAGGTCTCCCAGCAGATATACACGATATTTTTAAAAAGCTCAAAGAGACCGGCAAGGTTCATCTTTACGGATGTAGCCTTGCTGCACAGATATTCGGTGTGAGCGAATCAGATCTTATACCTGAAGCGGATGGCATAGTCGGTGCTACTTGGTTCCTTACAGAAAAAGCAGAACCTGCCTCTGTTTTTATGCAGTACTGAGCCATGGCGGACCAAGAGCTTTGCAAGACATGCGTTTACTTCATTGAGAACCTTCCAAGGGAAGAGTACTCGGAAGAGGACTGGAAGTTGATGGAGAGACACAGGTGCACCATTGATGCAAATCCCGGAGACGAGCTCTGCTCCCAATTCAGGAAGTCCTCTTGCTCAATAATAGACTTAGGAGGTAGCCCATGAGAAAGCTTTTAATCCTCTTCCTTACACTGCC
>NZ_JBWONM010000179.1:0-2058 GCF_056450045.1 Hydrogenivirga sp. | reverse complement strand
GTCCCCAACGAGGCTGTTCAGATGGACGTGAGGGCTGTTCTCTCCAACTCCTTCGGCTTCGGCGGGACCAACGCCTGCCTTGTATTCAAGAAATGTGAGGATGTTTGAAGAGGTTGAGCAGCGCATAGGATATACCTTCAAAAACAAGGATCTCCTGAAGCAGGCTTTCACCCACATATCCTACGCCCGCGATGCGGGCGTCCCTCACTACGAAACCCTTGAGTTCCTCGGAGACGCGCTCCTTAACTTTCTGATAGTTGACCTCCTCGTTGAGTCCTTTCCGGAGAAAAGGGAGGGAGCCCTTGCCTCCCTGAAGGCGTACCTGATAAGTGAGGAGTTCTTCTGCGAACTTGCCCGGGAGCTAGGACTCCCTGAGCACATTCTCATGAGCAGGGGAAAGAAGAACGTTTCCATAATAGGGGACGTCTTTGAAGCCCTCTGGGCTGCTGTGTATGTGGACAGCGGGAGGGATTGCAACCTCGTGAAGAAGCTCTTCACTGAGCTCTTTAAGGAAAGAATTCTTGAGACCATAAGGAGCAGGAAGGTAAAGAGGGACTACAAGACCCTACTTCAGGAGATAACCCAGAAGAGGTGGAGGGAGAGACCCTCCTACAGGGTGATAAGCGTTGAGGGTCCGGAGCACGCTCGCATCTTCACCGTTGAGAGCTCAATAAGAGGTATGAGCGCCGTAGGAAGGGGCAAGAGCAAAAAGGAGGCTGAGCAGGAGGCGGCAAAGAAGCTCGTGGAGAAGCTCCAAAAGGAAGACACCCAAACTTGAGTCTATCATTATCAACCCTGTTTGTGAAAAATCACTTGCAATAAGGGTTTTCATTTGTTAGTCTTTTTTGAAGCAGAGGTGTTAGTCCGTCAAAAGAAATTAAGGAACATATACTCAAAGAGCTCCGCAAGACCCTTGACCTTGAAGGGTGTATGGTTGTTCTTTTTGGCTCTGAAGCCCTTGGCAAAGCCACGAAGAGTTCTGACATTGACATAGGTGTGCACTGCATACCTGACATAGCTCGGGGTGTGTATCTCTTTATCAAAGATAGGGCTCTGCACGCCTTTGAAGAGATAGTTCTGAGATTGAGGTCGGAGTGTAAAGAAAAAAGATGTTCTGGATTAAGATAATGAGGAAATCATATCAAGAGGTTAGAGAATGCGGATATTAACCATTCTTGTTCTCATCCTATCGGTTGCCTTTTCTCAGGGAGGGCTTGAATATAAGTTGGAAGAATATCTCAAGCAAAAGGAAGAGCCTGAGGTTAAAAAAACAGCCCCGGAATCTATAAAAACATTGCCTGAGCGGGAGCCAATTCAACAGGTAGCTCCGGAAGAAGAGAAGCTGTCCCTTATTGAGGAAAGCTATGCAGGCAGGTATGAGGGTGCACCTCTCAGGCAGTTTGGCTACGATATCTTCAAGAAGCCCCCAATGGTTCCCGAAGCTATTCCCGTTGGGGATTCTTACATACTCGGTCCTGGGGATCAGCTCGTCATCTACTTCTGGGGTGACCCCGTTGATGTGCTCGGACTGCAGAGCTTCTATACTGTTGAGGTTGATAGGGAGGGAAGGCTCTTCATACCCTCTGTCGGAGTGCTTTACGTATGGGGAAAGAGCCTTAAAGATATCAGGGAAGAGCTTTACAAGAGGTTGGGAAGGAAGTTCAAGAAGTTCAGCGTGGACGTATCCGTTGGAAGGCTCAGGAGCTTCCCGGTGTACGTTACCGGCTTTGTGAACAAGCCCGGTGTGGTTTTAGCTAAAGGGGTAAATACCGTTTTTGACGTCTTGGTTATGGCGGGAGGGGTATCAAAGAACGGAAGCTTGAGAAAGGTGGTTCTAAGGAGAAAGGACGGTAAAGAGTTTGTCCTTGACCTGTACGACCTCCTGATAGATGGAAAACAGATCGATCTCAGGGTTATAGATGGCGATGTGGTTTATGTCCCTCCCATAGGCAAGACCGCTGCTGTGGCTGGAGCGGTTAAAAGACCTGCTATATACGAGCTGAAGGGTGGTGAAAGTGCAGGTGAGCTGATAAAACTGGCAGGCGGGCTTTTGCCTTC
>NZ_JBWONM010000178.1:0-15495 GCF_056450045.1 Hydrogenivirga sp. | reverse complement strand
TGGGTAAGGTTGAGGGAGATGTCAGAACCGTCTTCGGAGCCTACGAGACGCCGAACGCAAACCCCGACAGGAAGAACGACAGGTACGAGATAGACCCCAAGGATTATATGAAGGCGGAGGACAAGGCGAGAGAGTTCGGTCTTGAGATAGTTGGGGTTTACCACTCCCATCCAGACCACCCCGACAGACCCTCCCAGTTTGACGAGGAGAGGGCTTTTGAAGGCTTTTCCTACATAATAGTCTCAGTTCAGAAAGGGAAGTGGACCTCTTACAGGAGCTGGGAGCTCGTTGACGGGAAGTTCAGGGAGGAGGAGATACAGGTCTTCGGGCAGTGATGGGTATTGAGGAAACGGCAAAAGCCCTTGCGGAGATAGGTTTTGGAGAGGTATATCTGAGAAGGAGGGTCTCGGTGGACAAGAGAAAGCTCCTTGAGGAGCACTTTAACTCCTTCAAGGATTGCAAGAAGTGTCCCCTTCACAAGCACAGGACTCAGGTGGTCTTCGGGGACGGCAATCCAGACTCCCCCGTGGTCTTCGTAGGAGAGGCTCCTGGAGAGGATGAGGACAGACAGGGAAGACCTTTCGTAGGCAGG
Organism: Hydrogenivirga sp.; assembly: GCF_056450045.1. Classification (NCBI taxonomy): domain Bacteria; kingdom Pseudomonadati; phylum Aquificota; class Aquificia; order Aquificales; family Aquificaceae; genus Hydrogenivirga; species Hydrogenivirga sp. The sequence continues at coordinate 14,903 of NZ_JBWONM010000178.1, read as the reverse complement.
GCAGGCAAGTATCTGAACAGAAAGATTGAGGAGGTCTTGGGACTCAAGCGGGAGGAGGTTTACATAACCAACGTCTGCAAGTGCAGACCTCCGGGCAACAGAAAGCCGACCCCTGCGGAGATAAGCGCCTGTTTTCCATACCTGAAGAAGGAGATAGAGATAATAGGACCAAAGGTGATATGCTGTCTTGGAGCCACCGCGGCTGAGGGTGTCCTTGGAAAGAAGCTGTCGGTGACAAAGGTAAGGGGAAAGACCTTTTCCTACCCTTACGACAGCAGTATAAAGGTTCTACTCACATACCACCCCGCTTACATACTCAGAAATCCCGCTGCTGATGTTGAGTTCACCGAGGACATGGAGAGGCTGAAGGAGCTGATCAGGTAGAGAGCTCCTTGACGAGCATCCTCCTTATGAGAGCCTGACTTCCGAGCCTCCTCCTGAGGAGGTTTTCAAGGTGCTTTATGGGGAGGAGGTTGTGGGGCGCTCTCCTCTCGCTGAACTCTGTGGAGGCAAACTTCGGGATTATGTAGGCTGTTCTGTTTGCAAGCTCCTTCGCCCTCTTGAGCCTTATACCTGCGGAGACCTCAAGTCTTGCTATACCGCTTATGCCTTCGTCCTCACTTATCCTCACGTACCAGGTGAACTTATCAAAGCTCTTTGCCCCTTCACCCTCCATAACGGGCTGGGAGTGAACCTTTACGATGGGTGTCCTCTCCCCTACATTGAGCCTGCGAAAGATCCAAGCCTTCTCTGAGGGGACGTAGAGCTTCCTGTGCTTCTTCACGTAGCCGACGAAGGGCAGGTCCTTGACCTTTGCGCTGTAGTGAACCGTGCCATCGGTTATCATCAGGTCTGGTTTAAGCTCCCTGTAGGCACCCTCCGCAACGCTGGACTCCATCCTCGTCATAAGCTCGTTTACGAAGGGTGAGAGCTCCTTTTCGGTTCTCTCCACGAAGAACTCAACCGAAGCCTCGCCGAGGGCGAACTTAAGAGACCTCACCTCCAGGTCCACCTCCTTCCTCAGAAGGAGGTACCTCCTCACCGACAGGTTGTGAAAGGACTCCTGAGCTCTGTTCACGCTCCCGTGTCTTATGAATAGGGCTCCCGCTCCAACGGAAACGAAGGCTCCCTCGTATATCCTTCCCTCCTCATCCTCCACGTAGATCAGGTGCTCCGTCCTCCTGACCCCGTCAACGAAGAGCAGGCTTATGCCGTCGCAGGGCTCCCCTCCAATGGGCTCCCACTCTGAGCTCTCAACATCAGCGTCTTCAATCTCCTCCGACTCATCAAAGAACTCCTCCTCTATCTCAAGGAGCTTCCAGGTGTCAAAGGAGAACCTATACCTTCCCAACAGGGGCATCCTTAACCTCCGTGTAAGCTTTCCAAAGGAGCTCTTTCAGCTCCTCTATTCCCTCGCCTGTGGCTGCGGAGACCGCATGGAACCTGTAGCCTTTGCTCTCAAAGTGCCCCCTCAGCCTTTCCAGAAGAGACCTGTCGGTGAGAGCGTCTATCTTGTTGGCGACAACTATCTGGGGCTTCCTTGTCAGCTCCGGGCTGTAGAGCTCAAGCTCTCTGTTCACCATCTCAAAGGCTTCTATGGGATCCTTCTCTCTGGAGTCAGAGACATCAATAAGGTGCAAAAGCAGCCTCGTCCTCTCTACGTGCCTGAGGAACTCATGACCAAGACCCGCTCCCCTGTGGGCGTTCTCTATCAGACCCGGTATGTCTGCAAGGACAAGCCTTCTCTCCTCATCAAGCTCAAGGACACCGAGGTTCGGGCTGAGGGTGGTGAAGGGATAGTCCGCCACCTTCGGTCTTGCCCGTGTGAGCCTCCCAAGAAGCGTTGATTTGCCAGCGTTGGGGAGTCCCACTATCCCCACGTCCGCTATCAGCTTGAGCTCAAGGATCACCCATCTCTCCTCTCCCTCCTCTCCCTTCTCCGCATACCTCGGCGCCTGGTTCGTTGGGGTCGCAAAGTGGGCGTTACCCCTTCCACCCCTTCCGCCCCTTGCGACTACACAGCTCTGTCCTTCCTCCGTCAGGTCACAGAGAACCTCTCCCGACTGTGCGTCCTTTACAACCGTTCCCACGGGGACGTATACAAGGAGGTCCTCTCCGTCCTTTCCCTTCTGGTTCTTCCCCTTTCCATTCTCCCCCTTCTGAGCCTTGAAGTGCCTCTTGTATTTGAAGTCAAGGAGCGTGTGCTTGCTGGAGGTGGCAACGAGGACAACGTCCCCACCCTTACCGCCGTCTCCCCCAGCTGGACCACCCTTGGGTCTGTATTTTTCCCTCAAAAAGGCGACAGCCCCGTCTCCACCCTTACCGCCTTTGACGTATATCTTTACCCTGTCAACGAAGGACCTTTCCATACTGGATTAATATAGGCTTCAACCGGTTAACTTTCCCCTTCTGAAGTCCTCAACCGCTTTTCTTATCTCCTCCTCGCTGTTCATAACGAAGGGCCCCCACCGGAATATGGGTTCTCCCAGGAGTCTGAGCTCTTGATCTCGTCAAGAAGGAGGAAGGGGTCAAGCTCTCTGGGGGATACGCCTATGTATCTCCTTATCTTAACTCCCGCTCCGTCAACCACCTCAACGGCTGGGAATACCCTCATGGAGCCCTCCTGCAAAGCTCAGAAGGGATATGCTCCCAAACTCAAAGCCATCGTAAAGAGGGGATACCTCTTCCTCAGGGTAGAGGGAGCCTAGAAAGTAAAGAAGGGGTATGAGGTGTTCCTCAGTGGGGTGGGCGAGACTTCCGAGGCTGTCCCTGTAACCAAGGATAGCGTTCGCGTCCTTTTTAAGTACCCACTCCTTCAGCCTCTCCTTGAAATCAACCGCCCATCGGGGCGGTCCTTCAGGATTTAAGACCGCATCCCTCAAGTTGTGGACGGCTCCACCGCTCCCTATCACGAACACCCTATCCCTGAAGGTCCTCAGCCTCTTTGCGAGGGCAAGGTGCTCCTTTAAATCCCTGTCCATGTCTATGCTGAGCTGGGTTACCGGAAACCTGCCGTCTGGAAAGAGGTGCCATAGAACTGCCCACGCCCCGTGGTCAAGCCCTCTGCCCTTTACACAGACCGCCCCAATGTGGCCTGCGATCTTCTTGCAGAGCTCCGGGTTTCCTCTGGCGCAGTAGGTGAGTTCGTACAGCTCCGAAGAGAAGCTGTGAAAGTCGTGAAGGGTCTTCATCTCTTCCGAGCACTCCACCTGCGTTCCCGAGGTAAGCCAGTGGGCTGATACGACGAGGATGAGCTCAGGGCTCAGGGGCTCAATCCTCTTTCCGAGCTCCCGAAGGGTGAGAGCCCAATCGCCCTCCTCAAGAATTAGCTGAGGAGAGCCGTGGGAGAGAAAGAGGACGGGGAGTCTCAAAGCTGTATCTCTACCCTGCCGTTCTCATCGTAGATGTAGAGCTTACCCTCTTCCTCGTCCCTCGTCCTCTTATGGGAGCCGTCACAGAAGGGCTGGTTCTTTGAGAGCCCGCACCTGCATATGTAGTAGGTCTCTTCACCAGCCTCAAGCTTGTAAGGTCCCTTCTCCGTGCACTTAACTAACCTCGCCATGCTCCTACCTCCTTTCAGCTATTTTCTTCGGGTGGGAAGTATAGGAAGCCTATCAAACCACCCCAGACAAGGTGAAGCAGGAAGGTGCTCACCTGAGCGCTGAGGGGCATCGGGCTTTGGAACCAGGCTGAGCCCCCTACCGAACCCACAACCGATACTATGATGACGAATATGTGCCAGAGGATACCGTAGATTAACCCCTTGAGTATGCCCGGTCCGGGCAATCTCTTCCAGACCGCGGGGAGAACGAGGGGTATGGCGAAGAGGGTTGAGTCTATCTGGTGATGGATGAACCAGGCAGGGTTCTTGAGTCCCGGAAAGAGCCCGAAGAGCCCAAACCACTTCGCAAAGACCTCATCTATCAGGACCATTGAGTAGCCACCCATCTGACTTGCGAAGAGGAAGCTCCAGAAGTTGACACCTCTTATCACCCCCATGTCCCACCTCCTCTCAGCTTTGCCCTTCACTATAAAGCTTTGCTTTCAATCTGTCAAGAACTGACCAAGATGATATATACTATCCTCATGGAAACTAAAGAGCGGGAGGTTGTTTTCAACGGCAGAAGGTATCACTGTCCCGTTGAGCTCGTCATTGAGCTCGTGAGCGGTAAGTGGAAGCTGCTCATCCTCAGGGAGCTGATGAAGGGAAAGAGGCGCTTCTCCGAGCTCCACAGGGCGATACCGGGCATAACCCAGAAGATGCTAACAAAACAGCTTAGGGAGCTTGAGAGGGCTGGACTTGTGGAGAGGAAGGTTTATCCCCAGGTCCCCCCTAAGGTTGAGTACAGCCTCACCGACATAGGCAGGAGCCTTGAGAATGTATTTGACGCCATGCACAGGTGGGGTCTCATCTACATGGAGAGGATTTCAGGACAGGAGGGGAAGCCTTCTCACCTTTAGACCGTATCCCCAGAGGAGGGCGTTCGCAACCGCCGGCGCCACAGGAGGTAGCCCGGGCTCCCCAACTCCGCCCATAGGTCCTTCCGAGTTCAGGATGTGAACCTCAACCTCGGGAGCTTCATTCATACGCAAGATAGGATAACTATCAAAGTTCATGCTCCTGACCTTACCTTCGGAGAAGCTGACCTTTTCCCTGAGCATGGCACTCAGACCCATCACAATGGCGCTCTCCATCTGTGAGACTATCAGATCAGGGTTCACCGTTATCGGTCCTATATCTATAACACAGACAACCCTATCTACCTTGAGCTCTCCCTCTCTGTAGGTGACCTCCGCTACCTCAGCCACATGGCTTCCGAAGGAGTAATGGTAAGCCAAGCCCATAGCCTCACCCCTCTTAGGTCCCTTCCCCCATCCCGAAACCTCGGCTGCATGCTCAACAACCCTGTAAGCCCTCGGGTTCGTCTCAAGGAGTTCAAGCCTCATCTCCACGGGGTCTCTCTTGACCCTGTAGGCGAGCCTATCTAAAAAGGTCTCCACCGTGAAGGCGTTGTGGGTGCTACCCACCGACCTCCAGAACCACACGGGAACGGGGAGGTCAACCCTGACCCACTCAACCCTGACGTTCGGTATCTCGTAGAACATGTTGCGGACACCCTCCACGGCGACTGGGTCCATCCTCACCCTTCTGCCTGCGGACTCAAAGACGGAGGGGACAGCTATCCTGAATATAAAGGACTCAACCTTTCCATCCTCCGTTATGCTACCCCTTATCTGGGTGGCGCTCATGGGTCTGTACCAACCCGACCTGATTTCATCTTCCCTCGTGTAAAGGAGCTTTACGGGTCTTTTCAACCGCTTGGACAGTAGGAGAGCCTCTTCAACAAACTCAACGTTGGACTTCCTCCCAAAGCCTCCACCGAGGTAGGTGGTGAAGACCTTTATCCTCTCCTCGGGAAGACCTGTAACCCCCTTAGCCCTCCTCAGAGCTGAGGTCTGTGCCTGAACGGGTGCAAAAACAGTGCACTCATCCTCTTTAACCCAAGCTGTGCAGGACATAGGCTCCATGGTGGCATGGTAGAGGTAAGGGAGGATGTAGGTCTCCTCAAGCTTTATCCTTGCCCTTCTGTAAACCGCTTCTGGCTTTCCATCCTTCCTCGCAACCTTTCCCTTCCTCTTAAGCTTCTTCAAGAAGAACCTCTCAAAGTCTTCATCTCCCCACCCCTCTATGGAGCTCCTTGTCCACTCAACCTTCAGTCTCTCTCTCGCCTTGAGGCAGGCATAGAGGGACTCTCCGCAGACAGCAACACCCCTCCTCAGCGGGACAACGTCAAGGATACCCTTAACCCTCTTCGCTTCCTCTGCACCGACTTTCCTCGGTCTTGAGCCGAAGGGAGCCCTCTCAACAACCGCATAGACCATACCTTCAATGAAGGTGTCTATACCGAACTCCGCTCTGCCGTTTACCTTATCGGGGACATCAAGGCGGGGCAGGGACTTACCTATGTATATGAACTCCTCCTCGCTCTTCAGTTTCGGTTCCTCAGGTATGGGAAGCTCTCCTGCAGTTCTTGCAAACCTCCCGTAGGGATACTTTCTTTCGCCCACGTGGATGTAGCCTCCCTTGGCTTCTATACTGCCGGGGCTCACCCCTAGCTCCTTTGCCGCCGCTCTTATCAGCATCTCCCTCATGCTCGCCCCAACGTACCTGAGGAACTCGTACATATTCCTTACGCTCGTGCTACCTCCCGTCAACTGAACTCCCCATTTGGGATCAACGTACCTCCTCCCTGCCGGTGCGGGCATAGGTTTGACCCTGTCCCAGGGAAAGTCAAGCTCCTCCGCCACTATCTGGGGAAGGCCTGTGTAAACGCCCTGCCCCATCTCTGACTTGTTGACGAGAACGGTAAGGAAGTTATCTTCGGACAGGTTCAACCATATCTCGGGAGAGTAGGGAGGCTCTACCTCCTTTGCCTTCAGAAGGCTGTAACCCTGCGGGGTTAACACCACCGCTAGAGAAAGCCCCGACAGCTGTAGAAACTCTCTCCTCGTAATCATCTCCCCACCCCCATCATCTCAGAAGCCCTCAGGACAGCCTTGAGTATCCTCATATAGGTACCGCACCTGCAGAGGTGAGAGGACATAACCGAGAGAACCTCCTCCTTGCTGGGCTTTGGGTTTTTTCTCAGGAGGGCATAGGCTTCAACTATCTGACCCGGCTGGCAGTAGCCGCACTGGGGAACCTGAAGCTCTATCCAAGCCTTTTTAACGGGATGGTCCTCAGGGATGCCTTCAATCGTTGTTATCTTTTTTCCCTCCGCTGCCTTGAGGGGGGTGATGCAGGACCTCACCGCTTCGCCGTCCAAGAGAACAGTACAGGAGCCGCATATCCCCTTGCCGCATCCAAACTTAGTTCCCGTGAGCCTGAGTTCCTCTCTGATTACCCAAAGAAGCGGTGTTGCGGGCTCAACATCAACTTTGTACTCTTTCCCGTTGATTGAGAGCTTCATAGCCCCCTCCTTAGAGGCTAAATATAGCTCACTCCATCTTCAGTACAATGCGAAACTTGGGCTTCCCTCTTCTAAGAGCGTCAAGGGCTTCGTTAACCCGCTCAAAGGGATATATCTCAATCATAGGCTCTATACCGAAGTCGGCAGCCATCTGGAGCGTTTCCCTGAGGAGCTTTCTGCCTCCTACGGCTGAGCCGGTGACAGCTATCCTCTTCGTTATCAGGTCAAAGGGGCTCACCTGAATTGGCTCTGGTGCAGCTCCAACTACAGACAGCCTACCTCTCGGGGCGAGACCACCCAAAAGGGGCTGGATGGCTTTTGAGTCAAAGACCGTCGTGAGTATTACGTCCGCACCGCCAAGCCTGCTCAGTTCCTGGGCTGGGTCCTTACCTGCGGTGGTTATGAAGTAGTCAGCCCCAAGCTTCTTTACGAGCTCTTCCTTATCGGGACTGTGGCTGAGGGCAACTACCCTTGCACCCATAGCTTTAGCGTACTGGATAGCGAGATGACCGAGACCTCCTATCCCCTGCACAGCGACGAGCTCACCCGGTTTTACCCCAGCATGTCTTAGAGCTGCGTAAACCGTCACACCAGCACAGAATAGGGGTGCAGCGTGGGCGAGGTCAAGGGCTTCTGGAATCTTTGTAACGAATCTTCCGGGAGCCTTCATGTACTCTGCGTATCCTCCCTGTCTCGTTATACCCGTTATCTCATGGTTTGGACAGAGGGGCTCGTCCCCTTCCACACAGTAGTCGCAGACCTCGCAGGAAGAGTATATCCAGGGCATACCTACCCTGTCCCCTTCCTTTATCCAGTTCACCTTACTGCCAACCTTGACCGCTACACCCGCTACCTCGTGTCCCGGTACCGTCGGATAGCTCACCCAGTCAGCCCAATCCCCATCAACTATGTGCAGGTCGCTGTGGCAGACTCCGCAGTAGTGGACCTTTATAAGAACCTCCTCATCACCTATCTCGGGCACATTCCACTCTTCAAAGACAAGGGGCTTCTTAGGCTCTTTGCAGACAGCTACCTTCATGGTTCACCTCCTTACCAGGCTCTTATGTACTGCCTCGGGACCTTTACATCAATGCCCCTCTTCTTTGCCCACCTGATAGGCAGGTAGGGGTCCCTCAGGAACTCTCTTCCTATGGCTACCAGATCTGCCCTGCCGTTGGCGACCACCTCCTCCGACTGCTCATAGGTGGTTATCATGCCCACAGCCTGGGTCATGATTTTTGCCTCTTTCCTTATCCTCTCTGCGAAGGGGACCTGATGTCCCGGGTACTCCACGAAATCCTCTTCCTCAGCTATCCTCCCTGAGGAGCAGTCCACCACGTCAACCCCTTCCTCCCTGAGCATCCTTGCAAGCTCAACGCTATCATCAAGGCTCCAGCCACCCTCAAGATAGTCAACGGCGGATATCCTCACGAAGAGGGGCATGCTCTCAGGCATCTCTTCCCTCGCTATCCTGACCACTTCAAGAAGGAATCTGACCCTGTTCTTAAAGCTCCCGCCGTAGCCGTCCTTCCTCTTGTTGGAGATAGGGGAGAGAAACTCATGGATGAGGTAGCCGTGAGCTGCATGGATCTCAACAACATCAAAGCCAGCCTCTACAGCCCTCCTGACGGCGAGCCTGTAACTCCTCTGAACCTCCCTTATGTCTTCCTCGCTCATCTCCTTTGGTTTAAGCCAACTCCTGCCAAAGGGTACTGGACTTGGTGCTATGGCGCTCTCAGAGCCTCTAACCTTTCTTTTCCTTCTTTCCCAAGGAGGATAGTCTTCAGCCTTCCTTCCAGCGTGGGCGAGCTGTATTCCCACCTTTGCCCCATGGGATTTGCACATCCTCACTATCCTGCCGAGTCCCTCAACGTGTTCGTCCCTGTAGATTCCGAGGTCAAGGGGAGATATCCTGCCCCTCTCCTCAACCGCCGTGGCTTCGGTAAATATTAGCCCCGCTCCTCCAACAGCCCTTGATGGGTAGTGAACTATATGCCAGTCGCTTATGAACCCCTCCTTTGAGGAGTACATACACATAGGGGACATAACTATCCTGTTTCTGAGCTCAACGCCCCTCAGCTTGAGCGGTGAGTAGAGCTTTGACATCAGAGGTTGAACTTCTCTTCAAGCTCCGTCACCTTCTTCTCCAGGAGACGGGTAAGACCCTTGAGTTCGTTGAGGAGGGCACCGTACTCCTTCTTGAGCTTGTAGAGCTCCCTCTCAAGCTCCTGTTCCTTCTGGTAGAGCTCAAGCTCCTCCGCCTTGACCCTGTCGTACTGGGTGCGCAGCTCGTGTATGGTGTTGCTGAGTTCAAAAGCCTTTGAGACAAGCTCCTCCCTCTCCTTCAGGAGCCTCTCGTACTCCCTGGGAGAGTCAGCCCTCCTCAGATACTTGTCGTGGTAAAAGATCTTCTGCTTCACCTCTGTAAACTCGTGCTCCTTCTCCCTTATCTTCCTCGCTATCCTCAGAGCTTCCTCCTCCTTCTCCTGCAGGAGCCTCCTGACGGTGTCAAGTTGGGTCTCAATCTCGTTGATTTCGGAGGGTATGTGCTTTAGAGCCTTCTCCACCTTGGCTATCCTGTCCTTTAGCTTCTTTATCTCTCCGCTGAATACCTTTACTCCCCTCATGTTCTCTATTTTACTTCTATGACGATAAGGGGGTGGGGTTGAAGCTCTCCGTTGACGTAGCTTCCCTCTCTCACAAGAAGCCTCTTCACCCTTCCCGTAGCGGGGGATAGGATTTTCGTGTAGGAGATTAGGGTCTCAATCCTGTCCAGCTCTCCCTCAACCTGCTCTACCTGAGCCTTCAGCGTGTCGTACCTTATCTTCTGATCCTCAAGCCTTGTTTCCGCCAAGAGGTCCCTTTCAAAGAGAACCTTCAACCTGTTGTAGTCCCTCTCCACCTTCCAAAGCCTCGCCTCTATCTCCTTCTTCTTGCCCAAAAGCCTCTTTTTCTGGGCTAAGTACAGGGAGGGGTCAATTTCCATCAGAGGTTGTCCCTTCTTTACCCTTTGCCCCTCCCTAACATAAACCCTGAGGACCTTTCCCTTAACTATCGCCTGAACCTCTATCTCCTGAGCAAAGCTAAAGGTAAGAATTACAAAGAGCAGTATAATCGCCCTCATATCTCCTCCACCTTCTCCGTAAAGAAGGGAGCCTTCTCTTTAAAGACCCTCATAGGGTCCATCCCCAGAAGGTCGTAGAGCCTCATAAGGAAGAGGATTATCCTGAATCTCGCCTCCATCAGCCTTCTTTCAGCCTCCGTCTTTGTTGACATAGCGTATCCCAGGTCAAAGGCTAGTTCAAGCTCGTAGTTGGACCTTGAGAGGTCAAGGTTCTCCTGCGCCCAGTTATCAAAGCTCTCCGCCTCCTTATAGGCGGATGTGAGAGCCTCCCAGTCGTAAGGTGCCCTGAGTATCTCCCTTTTAATCCTCTCGGAGATATCTTCCCTTTCTATCTCAACAGCCCTCTTGAGCTCAAGGATGCTCCTCTCCCTGTAAAAGGAAGCCCTTCCGTCAAAGAGGGGAACCCTCAGGACTATGTTTCCTTCACTCTTAAAACGCTCGTGGCTCTCGTACCTGTTCTTTACCTCAAGGTAGGCGTAGAGCTCTGGGTAAAAGATCCTCCTCTGCTCCTTTGCCCTGCTCTTGAGGTAGGCTATCTCAAGCCCTTTTACCTTGAGAAGGTAGTTGTTTCCGTAGCGCTTTAGAAGGTAATCGGTGTCTATAGTTCTATTCTCTGGAAACTCAAAGCTCAGGAGTCCATCCAGCTTGACCTCAAGGGGCGTCTGGACATCAATCCCCAAGAACCTCTTTATCTCAAGAAGGGTGTCGTTGTACTTTCTCTGAGCCTCCATCAGCTCGCTCCTGAACTTCCTGTAGGTCGCCTCCCACTCAGCGACCTTGACCCTGTCCGACAGCCCCTCCTCAAGACGCTGCCTCTCTCTATCAAATCTCACGTAGGCAACCGCCATCTCCTCCCTCTTCACCTCGGCCAGCTTCTCAGCCAAGGCGAGGTCCATAAAGAGCTTTGCGAGCTTTATCTTCACCTGTCTCTCAAACTCCCTTACCAGCTCCCTCTTTATGTTGGTGCTTATCTCTGCAGACCTTATACGGGCGAGCCTGTTCCCGAAATCAAGGAGCAGAACCTGACCGAAGAAGTTCAGACCATCCTTATCAACGAAGAGATCAACCTTTGGGGCGAACCTCTCCCACCTCTCAGCCCGCCAGGTATCCTCAAGGGAGAGGAGCTCCCTCTTTATCTTCAGTATTTCTCTGTTCTTATTGAGGGCTATCTGGACCGCTCTATCAAGGTTGAGGGTTAGGGTCTCCTGGGCAAAGGACAGGCTGAGCAGTGAGAGGATGAGCACCAGGAGCATCACTTCCTCTTCTTTCTCTCTTCCCTCAAGAACTTGTACAGGCTCTTCCTCTTATAATGCCCCTCAACTATGTACCTTCCCACGTTGAGCCAGTCTCTCGGCGGTATGTAGCCAACGAGCTTGAGTATCTGCTTACCGCTGTGGTCAACGAACAGGAAGACGGGCGTCGCCCTTACCCTGTGCTTGTGGGCAAACTCCTTCTCCGTCATCTCCTTCCCGTCAAAGTCAACCACGGGGTTGGAGCCCTTTATATCAATCAGGACCATGTAAAAGTGCTTCGTGAAGTACTCCTTAACCTTCGGGTCCTGAAAGGTAACCCTGTACATCTTGTCGCAGAAGGGACATCCCTCCTGATGGAACATGATGAAAAGGAACTTGCCCTCCTCCTTCGCTTCCTCTAAGTCCTCCTTGAGGTTCAGGAAGGAGAGCTTTACGAAGGGGACCTCAACGTTCGGAAGGGAAAAGCCTAAGGAGAGGAAGAGAAACAGAACGAGCGTTATCCTCTTCATGGGAGAGTAATATACCCTACCCCTGACTGAGGGGCAAGTGTGGTAATATTTTTAAAACCCTGTTTGGAGAGGTAAGGATGGCAGAGAAGAAGTGGAAGACCGCCATTACCCAGCACGTTGAACACGAGACCTACGTCAGGGGCTACAGGCTCCTTGACCTTGTGGGAAATCTGAGCTTCGCCCAGGCTATATACCTGATACTGAAGGGTGAGCTCCCCACCGAGGCGGAGTCCAAGATGATGGAGGCTATGTTCGTCTCCGTCATTGACCATGGCATAGCGCCTCCCTCTGTGATAGCTGCCAGGGCTGTGGCGAGCGGTGGAAACTCGCTGAACGTGGGTGTTGCCGCTGGTGTGATGGCTTTTGGGTCAGCCCACGGCGGAGCCCTTGAGGACGCCATGAGGTTCATACAGGATGGGGTGGCAAGCGGAAGGGCTGTGAGCGAGATAGTCAGCGAGTATCTCTCTCAGAAAAAGCCCATACCAGGCTTTGGTCACAGGTACTACAAGGAGTTTGACCCCAGAACAAAGAGACTGATGGAGCTTGCAAAGACCTACGGTTTTTACGGAGATCACTGCAGGTTTGCCGAAGAGGTTGAAGAGGAGATATTCAGGCAGAAGGGTAAGAGGATAGTCCTGAACGTGGACGGTGCGATAGCTGCGGTTGCCTCGGAGATGGGCTTTGACTGGAGGCTCGGAAAGGGCTTTTTCATAATAGGAAGGGTTCCGGGGCTTGTGGCGCATGTCTATGAGGAACTTACAACGGAAAAGCCCTTCTCCAAGAGGTTGAACGAAAAGGAAGAAACGGAGTACGTTGGGGTCCCACCCAGGGAGCTTCCTGAGGAGCTTAAGAAGGTATGAGTAAGAACATAGCCTACGGTTTGGGGATACTCCTCGTTGCCCTACTGCTCTATCTCGGTCTCTTCACAAACTCCCATCAGGTTCCCAGCGGACTCGGTGTGGGAAAGGAGGCACCAGACTTCAAGCTCAAGGACCTCTCGGGGAGAGAGGTCTCCCTATCGGACTTCAGAGGAAAGGTTGTCTTGGTAAACTTCTGGGCTACCTGGTGCCCTCCCTGCAGGGAGGAGATACCGATCTTCCAGAGGGTTTATAAGAAGTACAAGGGCAAGGGTTTTGAGATACTGGCGGTTAGCACAGACAGCTCCCCCGACCCGGTCAAGAAGTTCGTCAAGGAGTATGGGCTGAGCTTTATAGTCCTCTACGACGATGGAAGCGTTGCCCAGAAGTACGGGATACAGGGGCTTCCAACCTCATTCCTCATCAACAGGGAAGGGAAGATAGTTAAGGTCAGGCTGGGGAAGTATAAGGAAATTGAAAGGGACCTTAAGGAATTTTTATAGAAAAATCTTCATCTGGTTATGGTTATCAAGTGGTCTTGAGTGCTAAAATAGGAAGCTAAATAAAAGAGGAGGTTCAGGAATGGCTCATGAGGTTGCTCACCACCACGGAGAGCATGAGGTCAGCGTTTGGCCTCTACCGGTAGGCATAGCCATACTTCTCACGCCTATCGCCATAACCGCCCAGTTCGCTTGGAAGAACCCGATGTTAGCCCTCGTCCTCGGAGGAGTTGCCCTCGTCCTTGCCGTCATAGGCTTGGCCGGATGGGCGAATGAGTTCTTCACAGAAGGACACGATGAGGGCTACGGGAATATCGGTATCTACCTCTTCATAATCTCCGAGATAATCATCTTCGGAACGGTCTTCGCAGCCTTCTGGACCGCCAGAGCCATCCACGCCGACGTGTGGGTGAGCCAGTGGATTCCTGAGGCTATGAACCTGAAGATGCCCATAATCCTGACCCTTATACTCTGGGCTTCAAGCTTCACCATATTCAAGGCTGAGCAGGCTATGCACCATGGAGAGAGCGGAAAGTCGGTTGTGTTTCTCCTCGCCACAATGTTCTTTGGGCTTCTCTTTGCGGTTCTCCACATAATGGAGTGGAGACACCTATGGCACGAGGGCTTTACCCTGAGCTCAAACATGTACGGAACAGGATTTTACACCTTGACGGGGATACACACCTCTCACGTCATAGTTGGTCTCGTGATGCAGGCTTACGTTCTCGTCTTCACCCTCGCCGGCAAGATAAACCCTGACAAGATGACGATATTCAGGACGACAAGCGCATACTGGCACTTCGTTGATGTCATGTGGCTGCTGGTTGCAAGCACCGCCTACGTTGTGGGTGGTCTGAAGATATAAGAAAAGGAGGTGCTCAAGCATGAAGTGGATATTAGGACTTCTCCTGATAGCCGCCGCTTCTTTCGCAGGAGAGGCTGAGGCTCAGGTCCTTGCAAGACCTTATGACCTCTGGGACATCATCTACAAGATATGGCTGATAATATCGGTGGTCATATACGCAGTCGTTGCTATTCCCTCTCTCATCTTCATGATAAAGTACAGGTACAAGCCCGGGGAAAGAGAGGTTGGAGACCAGGAGCACGAAGGACACTGGGGACTTGAGGCTCTCTGGACCATAGTTCCACTGATAATAGTTCTCTACCTTGCAACCCACGGCTTTGCCCTCTTTACCCAGATGAGGAAGCCTCCGGAGAACGCCATGGAGCTGAAGGTTACAGCCTTCGCCTGGGGATGGATATTCCAGTATCCCAACGGGAAGATGGTGATAGCCCAAGCTATAAAGGACACAGAGGATAAGAAGTGCAAGCCCGAGGAGTGCTACAGCGTTGATGGGGTGTTCCAGAACTACGTTTACATACCGGCGGGTGTTCCGATAAAGGCTGTCCTGACCTCTCAGGACGTGATACACTCCTTCTACGTACAGCCGGCTGGAGTTACCCAGGATATGGTTCCTGGGAGAACGACCTACTCCTGGTTCCAGATAAACAAGCCCGGAGAGTACTGGGTCTTCTGCAGGGAGTACTGCGGTCAGTGGCACTCCAGGATGTTTGCCAAGCTCAAGGTCGTCCCCAAGGAGGAGTTTGATAAGTGGCTAAAGGGTGAAGTTGCTGATATGGGTCATAAAGGGGCTGATTTTAAGACTGCTAACATAGAGAAGAATAAGG
>NZ_JBWONM010000177.1:0-2080 GCF_056450045.1 Hydrogenivirga sp. | reverse complement strand
TCCTTTGGAGCGGAGGAAAGGACAGCTACCTCTCCCTCAGGAAGGCTCGGGAAAGGGGTATTCACCCTAGCTACGCTCTATCCTACGTTGAAGAGAGAAGCGGGAGGCTGATAGGCTGTTACCTGCGGGAGGAGGTTGTGAGGATACAGGCTGAGCTTCTTGGGCTTGAGTTCGTTCCGGTTTACGGAAGCAAGAGAAAGGGGAACTTCAGGGAGAGGCTTGTAGAAAGGCTGAAGGCTCTGGGCTTGGAGGTTGGCGTATTCGGAGACCTTCAACAGAGGGAGCACAGGTCCTTCCTTGAAGGGGTATGCTATGAGCTCAGAATAGAGGCTCTCTTTCCCCTCTGGGGTAGGGATGAGAGGGAAGTGCTTGATGAGGTCCTCAGGATTTCAAAGCCGATAGTGATCTGCAGACGCATCCGAAAGGTGCCAAGGAGGTTCCTCGGAAGGGAACTGAACCACGAGCTTATAAACTATCTGTCCGAGAAGGGGATGTCTCTGAGCGGAGAAGGGGGTGAGTACCAGAGCTTTGTGATAAGAGGAGAGGAGTTTGATATGGACGTTGCCTTTGAAAGGACCATAAGGCGTTCCCTCTACGAGTGCGTTGACCTGGAGGTGGTGGGATGAAGGTCTTTGTAACCGGAGGGACGGGCTTTGTCGGCAGGTACGTTGTTAGGGAGCTCCTCGGGAGAAAGCACAGGGTCTCTCTCGGGGTCAGGGACCTGAGGAAGGCTCTGTCCTTATTCGGGAGCGGGGTTGAGGTCTATGAGGTGAACTTCTCAAACAAAAACTCCATAAGGGAGGCTCTCAAGAACTCAAGGGCGGAGGCTGTAATCCACCTGATAGGTATCCTCCTTGAGAACAGGAGGAAGGGGCTTACCTTTGAGAACGTTCACTACCTGTACTCCGCCAATCTCTACGAGGTCGCGAAGGAGCTTGGCATCAAGAGGGCGGTTCACATGAGCGCCCTCGGAACTCACGAGGAGGCACCTTCCCGCTATCACAGGACCAAGTGGCTCGCAGAGGAGGTCCTCCGGGAGAGCGGTTTGAGCTTTACCATACTCAGGCCGAGCCTCATACTCGGTCCGGAGCAGAGGCTTTTCTTTGACATGGACAGGATAACGAGAATTCTTCCCGTGGTTCTCCTGCCCGACGGAGGCAGGTATCGCTTCCAGCCTGTTGATGTCAGGGATGTAGCTCAGTGCTTCGTTGAGGCTCTGGAGAGGAAGGATGCCGAAGGCATGACCTATGAGCTCTGCGGGAGCGATGTGGTTGCTTTCAGGGAGCTCCTGAAGGACATATTCACCTTCTGGGGAAGAAAGGTTCTGATGCTTCCCGTTCCCAAGTGGCTCATGTACTACATGGGCAGGGTTGCGGAGACCATACTCCAGCCGCCTCCCTTCTCATCAGACCAGATGCTGATGATGTGGAAGGACAACGTATGCGGGCTCGTAGGCGGGGCTGAGCCCGATGGAGTGAGGAAGCTCCTCGGAAGGGAACCCATACCCTACAGGGAGTCCCTGAGCTGGGCACTGAAGGGCTACGCTGAGCTCACCTCTTGAGGATAACGTCCAATATATATGTAGGGTTTGCAGTAGGCAGATTTAGGTGCAGCCGCATACACGGTAGTTCATTTTTGGAACACCAGTATATCTTCCACATTTATCTTCCCCTTATCTGCTTTCGATAACCCGTGTTGGATTATTCCCGATAGTTTAAAACCTTCTGATATTCCGATATCCGCCAACACTTTTGAAGTTTCTATTCTTTGTTCTTCTCCATTTATAATCCAGCTGTGATATTTACTCACCACCATAGCGTAGTACCTTCCGGGTTTTAAAACCCTATAACATTCCCTAAAACACAATTTCATCATCCGTAGATAGTTTTCTACTATTTGAGCCTTCATTGATCGCCTTGATTTTCTAAGAAGGTTAATAAGATCTATACTTGACTTTGGAAGGTCTAATTTGTAATTTTCAAATTTTGAGTAATATTCTTTCGTTGATCCGAATTTCAAATCATCATCAAACCCAAGCATAATTATAGAGATCTTATTGTTTCCAATGTAATCTAAAGCA